>CAYSBG010000062.1:0-9002 GCA_964429125.1 uncultured Aliiroseovarius sp. | reverse complement strand
ACAAGGGGCGCCTGCGCCAGATCCTGACGCTTGGCGTATTAGCGGGTCTGGCTGCTGGCGCCGTGTTCTGGCTGCCCGGCGCATTGGTTTCCTACACCGTCAATGTGGTGCCGGAAGCCGCACGTCTGGCATTGGGCGAAAGGATAACCACCAACATCCACCGAGTTGCCGGGCGGCAGTGTCGCGAGCCGTTGGGCGAGGCGGCGCTGGGACGTCTTGGTCAAAACCTTCTGGGCGAAAACGCGCCGCGCATGGAGGTGCTGACCAACCTTTCGCGCCCTGCATTGCACCTTCCCGGCGGGGTGATCCTGCTGGCGCGTTCGGTGATCGAGGACAGCGACAACCCCTTTGTCATCTCTGGCTTTATCCTGGCCGAGGACGAATTTGCCCGCCGGAACGACCCATTGCTCGGGCTGCTACAAAGCGCCGGCCTGCTGGCAACATTGAAATTGCTGACCACCGGAAACATGGACGACTCCACGCTTGAACGCTATGGCGAGGAAGTACTGGTCGCGGACCACCCGGCCCTGCCAACCGATCTGCTGCTGGCGCGGTTCGAGGCCGCCGGGCAACCTGCCAGCCCCTATGCCTATGCGCTCGATCCCAGCGGCGAAACCACCCTGGAACTGATCGAGGCCGACCCGGTGCCGATCGGCATGGCCCAACCGCCGATCAGCGATGGCGATTGGGTTTCTCTGCAAGGTATTTGTAGCGAATAAGCCTCAGGGCAAGCAAGGTTTGCCAAACGCCAGGCGGATCGTGGTGTGGCGCGGCGTGTACAGTACCGTTGAGTCGCTATCGAGCCGATTGTAGCCACCGTCTTTGCTATTATTCCAGTCGGCATAATCCGGGCCATAAAGCAAACGCACATCTTTGCTCCATTGCGTTTCCAATTGCGCATAGGTCATTGGGTGGGCCTCGTCATCGGTATACGCGTAGTAAGTATCCTGACAGCGCGGCATTTCGACCCGCTGATCCCAGCACGCCGTCGCCTCGGCCACACAGACCGTACCTTCTGCATTTGCCTGACAGCCGACGAAAACATCCTGGGCCTGCGCAAAGCGGGCATAGCGCCAACCGTATTGGCGCGCCGCTTCCTGCTCCCAGGCCAGACGAACGCGCTCTTCCCAGAAATGCCGGTTGCCCGGGTCCTTGTAGAGCGCCTGCACGGACACCGAACGATCCTGGCAAAGGGTTTGCGGCTGGGAATCGCCCCCGTTGGCAGCGCCCTGTTGCGGTGGAGCCTGCACCGGGGCATCCGGCCCGCGACAGGCCCGCCCAACGGCCTCACACACCGTTTGGTCAGCCCGGATCTGACAGCGATATTCTGCATCAGCCGCGGCCTCCATATTGGCGAATTCATTGCCATAGATGCCGGCGATCCAGTCCTCCCATGCCATCCGGGCATTGATAATCGCCCCGTCCTGACTTTGCGCCGGCGCGCCTTTCGCCCGTTCCTCGGGAACGCAATTGACGCCAGGGCCTGCTATTCCTTCCGGAAAAACAGCATTTTGAGGCGCGCTATCGCCTCCACCTTGCTGACCGCCGCCTTGCTGACCACCGCCGTTACCGCCAGCCTGCTGGCCCCCCTGGGCCTGTCCGCCTGCCGCGCGGCATTGCGCCAGCTTGGTTTCGCGGATCGAGTCCTCAAGCCCAGCGGCTTCGGCCCCCGCAGCCATGCACCAGATCAACGCAGCGCCGCCATTGTCTGTCCATCGCAGGCTTTCAAATCCACAGCCAAGTTCGATATTTTCTTGCTGTTGTTGCACCGCAGCGGTTGCGTATTGGGTGCAATAAGCGCCCAGATCAGCCTGAGAAAATCCCGGCCCGGCCATGGCTCCAAACGCAAACACGCCCGCAAACGCACGCCCACACCATCCGGTGCGGCCTTTACGAATATACATATTCATTCTACTCCAAAAAAATGTCGCCAATCCTCAGCCCGAGGCTACCAAGCCCGGCCCGAAAATGCAAATCAGCTGAAGTTTGGCTCTTGCGCCGCCGGATTATTTGCGCAGGCGAATGTCGGAAAAACCCGCCGAACGCACCTGTGCCAAGGCCGCGTCCAGATCCGCCTGGCGGGTGAACGGCCCGGCAACAACGATCTGATACGCTTTGCCGCCACGGGTCAGTTTGCCGATCTTCACCGGCAGCCCCATGCGTTGCAATTGCTGCGCGGTGGTTTGCGCATTGGCAGGTACGCCGAACATGCCAACCTGCACGAAACGGTGGCTCGCCGGGGCGGCCGTTTGAGTGGGTGCGCGGGCGTGGGGTGTTGCGGCCACAACCGGCGCGGCATTAGAGCTACTCAGAACGACACCGCTTTGCACCCGGCGAATTTGCGCAGCCGTCGGCAAATTGGGGTACCGCAGCCAGGAAAACAGGCCCGTCACATTGCGCCCGGTTGTGGCGTCGTACAAATAGCGCGGCACGGTCTGCGACCAGATCAGGTCCATCTGCGCGTTCCCGGCATTGGTGCGCGGACCACGATAGGGGTTCAGCCGGTCATCATCCCAAGCGGCCCGGTAGCCCGGCGGCGGCGCAACGCTGCGTGTGGGCGCGATGCCCGTGGTGCCGGTCGCGCCAGCCCCCGCTGCGCGTGGCGTGGCAGGCATAGTTTGCGGGCCGCAACGCACACCGCTGGAATTGGTATAGGCGGCGCTGACGCCGGTGCGCCCGGGGCAGGCGCCTGAGCCGGTGGGCGTCGGATTGTTGATCACAACGGTAACCCCGGCGGGCGCCTGCACAGTTGGCGCAACTGGCGGCGCAACTGGCGCGGCAACGCGGGTTTGTGCCGGCGGCGGCGTGACAATAACTTTGGTCCGCTGCCCGTTCGGTTGGCGCACGATATACGAGATCGTTTTGGTCTGATCAGCCTCACAGCGCAGCGGCAAGCGCATGCCATCACGGCGCACATACGCGTTTGCCCCCCCGGCCGGACAGGCCAAAGTCACCGTGCTGGCTATGGCGGTGGCCGGTGCCGGTGCCGGCTGCGCGGTCGGTGTGGGTGCAGGTGCTGTTGCCGGAACCGGCATACTTGGCGCGCGTACCGGTGCAGGCGCCGGTGTCGGCACGTTTGCAACCGTTGGTGCCGGCGCTGGCGTGGGTGCTGGCGTTGGTACCGATGCCGCGCCGGTCCCGGCCAAAGTCGGCCGTGCGCCACAGACGACCTCGCGGCCACGGGTGGCTTGCGGAATCCAGGTTACCGAGCCACCGTAGCCTGCGCGAATATACACACAACCCCGGCTGTCCACATAGGACTGGCCGGTGTAGCTGGACGGCGGAACTTCCGCCGGTTGCGCGCCGTCCTTGAGGCTCAACGCCTGGGCGCCGCTCACGGAAAGAGAGAAAGTCAGTGCTAAAACAGCAGCTTTGGTCAGCATGTTCATGTCGTGCCCCCACACGAGTTATGTCGGGGCAGAGTGACTCAAAGCGGCGATTTAGTAAAGCCCGCCCGGGGGGTTATCTGCGTTTTCTCCGGCTATTTCGTGCCGAACATACGGTCCCCGGCATCGCCAAGCCCGGGCACAATGTAGCCCAATTCGTTCAATCGCTCGTCCAAAGCTGCGGTGATAATCGGTACATCTGGGTGGGCTTGTTTCATCCGTTCGACCCCCTCTGGGGCGGCCAAAAGGCACAGAAACCTTATGTTTTTGGCGCCCTGCCCCTTGAGCAGGTCAATCGCCGCAGCCGAGGAATTTCCGGTCGCCAGCATCGGATCAACAGCGATGACCAGCCGGTCGGCCAACCCGTCGGGAGCCTTGAAATAATATTGTACGGGTTTGAGGGTTTTTTCGTCCCGGTAAAGCCCGACAAACCCGACTCGCGCCGAGGGAATCAGTTCCAGCACCCCATCCAGCAACCCGTTTCCGGCCCGTAGAATCGATACCAAAGCCATCTTTTTGCCCGCCAGAACCGGCGCATCCATCTCGGTCAGCGGGGTCTCGATTCGCTTGGTGGTCATCGGCAATTCCCGCGTTACCTCATAGGCCAGCAACTGACTGATTTCACGCAAAAGCTGGCGGAAAACCGCGGTCGAGGTAGTCTTCTCGCGCATCAGGGTCAGCTTGTGTTGCACCAGCGGGTGTTTGACGACAGTCAGGTGTTCATACATGGGAATTCTCCAGCTTGGACTTTACCCGTTGCCGGGTGGTTTCATCGCAAAATGCGGCATCGGCGGCAGTTTGATTGACGGCGGCGAAATCCGCCGTATCCCACCCAAACGTATGCGCCAGGTCGGTGTATTCCTTGATCATATCGGTCAGAAAAAACGGCGGATCATCTGTGGAAACCGTCACCTTTACCCCGGCCTCGCGCAACGCGTTGATCGGGTGGTCGGCAAGGTTTTGATACACCCCCAGCGTCACGTTCGAGCCGGGGCAAACCTCCAGCACGACACCCTCTTCGGCCAAACGCCGCACCAGGCCCGCGTCCTCGATCGCGCGCACGCCATGGCCAACACGGCTGACCCGCAAATGTTCCAGCGCCGCCGCTACTTCCTCGGGCCCGTTCCATTCCCCCGCATGCGCGGTCAGGCCCAGTCCGGCCTCGCGCGCCATGTCAAACCCATAGGTGAAATCCGCCAGCTTCCCGGCTTTTTCATCGCCGGCAATGCCAAACCCGGTGATGAAATCCCCCGCGGTTTGCTGCGCGCACAATGCGGTTTCGCGGGCCTTCTGCGGGCCGAAATGGCGAATCGCCGTGATCACTCCGCGAAAGAGGATGCCATGCGCGGCTTCGGCCACCTTCGCCGCTTCCTGCATCGCCGCCACATATTCCCTCCACGCCCCGACGTCGCGCCCACCACAGAAATCCGGGCTGAGAAATGCCTCGGTATAGACCACCCCCCGGGCCGCACTCTCGCTCAGAACCGCCGTGACCAGCCGGGCAAAATCCTCGGGGCTTTGCAGGGTCGATGTCGCGGCCTCATAAATGTCGAGAAAATGCACGAAATCCCGGTATTCATAGGCGCCATCCGCCGTGAAAATGTGGGAAATGTCCAAGCTCGTCTCATCGGCCAGGCGGCGAATAAACGCCGGTGGGGCGGCGCCTTCCAGGTGCAGATGCAGCTCGACTTTGGGCAATGTGGCAAGGTTCACAGCAGGCTCCTCCCGGCACCGCGCTCCGCCAGGCCCAGATGGGCGGCAACACTCGCGCCGATATCACTGAAACCGACCAGGCCAAGTTCGCGCGCACCCAGCCCATGGGCCAGAACCGGCACTTGTTCGCGGGTGTGATCCGTGCCCGGCCAGGTTGGATCATTGCCGTGGTCGGCGGTGAAAATCAACAGGTCGCCGGGGCGCGCGCGCGCCAACAGGTCCGGCACATGACCATCAAACCATTCGAGCGCCGAGGCATAGCCCGCCACATCGCGCCGATGGCCAAACCTCGCGTCAAACTCGACGAAATTGGCAAATGTCAGGCTGCCGTCCTCGGCTTCGTCCATCACATCCTTCAAATGCTGTATCAAGGTGGCATCGGCACCTTTACGCTCCTCGCTCACCCCGCGATGAGCGAAAATATCACCAATCTTGCCAATGGCATAGACCTTGCGACCCGCATCATATGCCCAGTCGCACAGCGTCGGACTGGGCGGTGGCAGCGCGTAGTCATGGCGGTTGATGGTCCGTGCAAACCCCTCCTGCGGGCTACCAATAAACGGTCGGGCAATCACCCGGCCCACCCGGATCTCATGCACCATCGGCGCCACCGCCTCGCACAATTCCAACAGCCGCTCCAGGCCGAAATGCTTTTCATGCGCGGCAATCTGCACCACGCTATCAGCCGAAGTATAGACGATCGGCCAGCCGGTTCGGATGTGCTCGGCCCCCAATTCCTCGATGATCTGCGTGCCCGAGGCATGCTTGTTGCCCAACACGCCCTTCACGCCCGCAGCCGCCATGATCGCGCGGGTCAGCTCGTCGGGAAATGTCGGAACAGTCACCGGGAAATAGGTCCAGTCAAACGGCACCGGCACCCCGGCGATTTCCCAATGACCCGAGGGCGTATCCTTGCCGTTGGAAACTTCACTGGCCGCCCCCCAGGCCCCACTTGGCGCCGCGCCGTGATAGGGCCGGCCATTGGCCAGCGCCTCGGCCGCCCAAAACCCCAGCGCGCCCAGATTGGGGATCGCCAGCGGCCCGGAACGGCCCTGTTCCGCGTCCCCTTCGGCGCAGGCGCGCGCGATGTGGCCCAAAGTGTTGGCACCGGTATCGGGCACATCCCCGTTGAAAAATTGCGCCGCGTCCCCTGCCCCGCCAATGCCAACCGAATCCATGACAATGAGGAAAGCCCGGCTCATGATCCGTCCTCCATATGCGCGGCGGCAAAGGCGTGGGGCAGCAGCGCCTCGATGGTTTCCACCCGCTCGTCCCCGGCCATGTTGCGCATGATTACCCGCACGCCCGGGGGGGCGAACTCGGCGATTTTCTGACGGCATCCGCCACAGGGCGTAACCGGCCCGGGCGCATCGGCAATCACCAGAATTTCGCTGATTTCCTGATCGCCCGCGGCCACCATCGCGGCAATCGCCCCGGCCTCGGCACAGGTGCCTTGCGGATAGGCGGCGTTCTCGACGTTACAGCCAACATGAATCGCCCCGGACGGGCTGCGAATCGCCGCCCCGACCTTGAACTGCGAATAGGGGGCGTGCGCGTGTTCGCGCGCCTTTGTTGCTGCGTCGAGAAGTGACATGTCATCGCCTTTTTTGACCAATGCGACAAAATCGCAGGGAAGCGCACAAGACGCAAGGGCCGGGCCGGATTTTCAGCCCGGCTTTTTCTCGCCAAGTGTCGAAGCGAACGCGCCGGGAAGCGTCACCTCGATCACTTCCAGGTCATCGCTTGGCGCACGCACCCGCGTGGCCATGTTCGGGGGGGTAACAAAAGCATCGCCCCGGCTCAGGCGGAACGGCGCCTTGCCCTCGCCCTCAAGCACCATCTCGCCCGCCATCACGAACGAGAAATGGATGCCCGCGTCGTGGCGCACCCAGTCGAACGCCCCACTGCCATCCGGCCGATAGACCATCACCCCGGCAACATTTCCGGTGTTGGCGGCAATCGTCGTATCGCGCGCCTCGAAACCAGGCAGGCGAAACCGCGTATAGGTGGCGCCGGCCGGATCATTATGCACAAACCGCTGCCCATCCCATTCGCGCCCGGGCGCCCCTTTACCATTTGGCAGGGCCAGCGTGTGGTCGATTTGCGTGACATGTTCGGCCGGCACGCCAATCTCCAGCACTTCCAGGTCATCGCCAGAGAAAAGCACCCGGTGGCGAATCTCCGGCGGCTGGATAAAACACGCGCCCCGGGTCAGGCGGATCGGCTCTCCCTGATCCTCATAGACCACATCCACCCAGCCATTGACGCAGAAAATCAGCTGGAACCCAACCTTGTGAAAATGGACCATGTCGCCCACCGGCCCCGCTTCGGCAATACGGATATGGCTGGCAATCATCGCCCCGCCCAGGCGGCTTGGCACAAGGTCGCGATATTGCATGCCTGCGCGGCCAATCACCCAGGGCGCCTGATCGGCTAGGCGACGCACGACAAAGGCGTGTTCTACCTCGGGGATCACCAAGGGCGGGTTCAGAGGGTGAATTTCCACCCTGGTTCCCCCGGGCGCCGTCAGGGATTGGGTTTGTGCGAAATCCCGTGGATTTTCGGTAAGGATACGGAGCGCACCCGCCGCCGACTGGATGTCCTGGTCCAGCCGAACCCGGATCCCGTGACCAGAGAAAACAGCAACCCGCGGGTCATCGGCGGGATAGATCATATCCATTTTCATCCGCAGGTCTTTGGTAAAAAAGGGAATGTCCTGGCGAAGGTCGGTGGTCGGCAGGCAAATTTCGGCTTTGGTTTCAGACATGATTTCCCCCTTTTCTGCCGCCAGAGTGTCAAAATCCGAGGGTTTTGCAAGCAATGTTTGCAGCCACGTCCGATTTTGCTATGCTGGGCGGGAAGCAATATAGTTTAGCATTAAACTATTTAGGAGAGCGCCTTGAACGATCGCCCCGATACATCCTTGGATTCTGCCCGTGAACGCCACCGGTCCGCCCTGGAATACCACGCCAATCCACGCCCCGGAAAGCTGGAGATCCGCGCCACCAAGCCGATGGCAAATGGACGTGATCTTTCCCTCGCCTATTCCCCTGGTGTTGCCGAGGCGAGCCTTGAAATTAAGGCCGACCCGGACGCTGCCTGCAAATACACGGTGCGGGGAAACCTGGTGGGCGTGGTGACAAATGGCACGGCGGTCCTGGGCCTGGGAAATATCGGAGCGCTGGCCAGCAAGCCGGTGATGGAAGGCAAAGCGGTCCTGTTCAAGAAGTTCGCCAATATCGACTGCTTCGATCTGGAAATCGACGAAAGCGACCCGGTAAAGCTGGCCGAAATCATCTGCGCGCTGGAGCCAGGCTTTGGCGCCATCAATCTTGAGGACATCAAGGCGCCGGATTGCTTTATCGTTGAACAAATTTGCCGCGCGCGGATGAATATCCCGGTTTTTCATGATGACCAGCATGGTACCGCCATCGTGGTTGGCGCCGCTGCAACCAATGCATTGGAAATCACCGGCCGCAATTTTGCCGATATCAAAGTGGTTTCGACCGGCGGCGGCGCTGCCGGGATTGCTTGCCTGAACATGTTGCTCAAACTTGGGGTGCGGCGGGAAAACGTCTGGCTGTGCGACCTGGATGGGCTGGTGTACGAGGGGCGCGAGGCCGGGATGACCGCGCAAAAGGCGGCCTATGCCCAGGCCAGCGACCTGCGCCACCTTGAACAGGTGATCGAGGGGGCCGACCTGTTTCTGGGCCTGTCCGGCCCCGGGGTTCTGACCCAGGAAATGGTGGCAAAAATGGCTCCCGATCCGATCGTATTTGCCCTGGCCAATCCGACCCCGGAAATCCTGCCCGCCGATGTACGCGCGGTACAACCCGACGCGATCATCGCCACCGGGAGGTCCGATTTCCCCAATCAGGTCAACAACGTACTGTGTTTTCCATT
>CAYSBG010000061.1:0-9041 GCA_964429125.1 uncultured Aliiroseovarius sp. | reverse complement strand
CTGAAAAAGGCCCGGCTTCCCCGTTTGGGCAAGGCGTTGGAAGCCGCACACCCGCGTTAATGCAGCCAGCGTTCTTCGTTTGCCCTGATTGCCGCAATACGCGCGTCGGTCTTTGGATGGCTCAGCAGCCATGCCGGGGTGCCACCGCCGACGCCGGTCAGGGCCGGGAGCTTCTCGAACAGGGAAATCTGCGGCGCCGCGCCGATACCGGACTTGATTAGCAGCGCGGTGGCGTATGCGTCGGCTTCAAATTCGTCGCTGCGGCTTATCCGGGCGGCCAGAAGGCTGGTCAAAAACCCGGCGACATAGCCGCCAACCCCGGGCAGAAACCGGTTGACCAGCATTGCCAGCGCCGCGCGCAAGGCGTTCTGTCCGGAAAAATCAATCATGCGCCGCCGTGAGTGGCCAAGCGCGACATGGCCCAGTTCGTGGGCGATGACGCTGGTCAGTTCCTCGCTGGTGCCCGCGCCCTGGGTGTATTTTTCGTAAAACCCCCGGGTGATGAAAATACGCCCGTCCGGGGCGGCCAAACCGTTGATCGGCGCCACCTCATAGATGAACACCCGGATGCGTTTGAGGTCGAGGCTTTCGGCCATCTTGCTGGTCAGGTGGTTCAGGCGCGAATCCGCCAGCAGGGTGGATTTTTCGTCCAGCTCCCGCGCCGTACGCCAAGCCGAAAACCGATACAGGATCAGCCCATAAAGGGCGGCGAGCAGCAGGGGGGTAAAGCGCAACATATAGGGGATATGGAGGCTTTTACCGCCGGATAAAAGGGGGGAAGGGCTGCGTGCCGGATTTTGCGCCTCTGCGGTCAGGTTTTCCAGGTGACCGGCAGCGCGGTGAGGCCGCGAAACGCCCAGCCGGTAAAGGGGCAAGGGCCGTTCAGGCGCAGATCCCCCAGGCGGTCGAAAATCATTGGCAGCGCGACCTGGCAAATCAGGCTGCGCGCAACCGGCGCACCGGCGCAAAAATGTGGCCCGGCGCCAAAAGCGAGCGAGGCGCTTGTATCGCGGGTAATATCAAACCGGTCCGGGTCAGGGAAATGATGCGCGTCGCGGTTGCCGGAACCGTACATGAAGAAAACCCGGTCACCCTTTTGAAAAGTAACGTTATTCACTGTATCTTCGCGGGCTATTTCACGCGGGCTCATCCCGATTGGCGAGATCCAGCGGGCGTATTCTTCAAACGCGTCTTTCCATGTCGCCTCGCCGTTTTCGATCAACGCCATCTGTTCGGGGTGGGTCAGCAGCGCCCAAATCACCCCGGCAATTGCATCGCGCGGCTCCTTCTGGCCACCGGAAATGGCCAGCTTGATATTGGCGCGGATGCTGGCTTGGGGCAGGCCGGCCTGCATTTGCACCGACAAAAGCGACGTATCCGGCGTGCGCGCCAGTTCTGTCATGCGCGCGGTGATGGCGGCGTCAATCTCGGCGGTGGCCCTGTGGCAACGCGCCTCGGTTTCCGGATCGCCGGC
This sequence comes from uncultured Aliiroseovarius sp., assembly GCA_964429125.1. Taxonomy (GTDB): domain Bacteria; phylum Pseudomonadota; class Alphaproteobacteria; order Rhodobacterales; family Rhodobacteraceae; genus JAAEUB01. Next base: position 7,567 of record CAYSBG010000061.1, on the reverse strand, counting down.
ATAGTTGGAAATGCCGTCGATCATCGCCTGTGAGGTGGCGTCAATGGCTTGCCAGGTCATATTGGTCAGGCCGGTGACATGGCGTAACGCGTGGCCGGCAATCGGCATGGCAAGGTCGGCGACAAGGTCGGCCTGGCCTTTGGGCGTCAAGGTGTCAAGAACCCGTTTGGTTTCCACCTCGAAGGCGCCCTGCCAATAGTCGCGTACGGTTTTGGGAGAGAACGTGGGGAAGATGGCGCGTCGCTCGGCGGTATGTTCAGGCGCGTCCTTTCGCATGACGTTTTCGCCCATCAACCGGGTCATCAGCCCTTCCGGTTGGCGCGAGGAAAACACGTCGATGCGCTTTTCCTGGGCAAAAATGTCGTCGCGCAAGGTGATGAGGGTTGCATTCAACTCGGGGACGAAGGTAATCGGCGTTTCAGCGCGCATCCTCGCCAAAGCCGGGTAGGGGTCGGCGGTGAAATCGACGCTATCAATATGGGTATGTGGTGCATTCGACATGCGTTAACCTTTTCTTTTAAGGACAATGCGCCCCAGGATGAGTGTTACCAGCCCGGCAGCCAAGGCACCGGAAAGGTTGCCTGAAATGTCGGCGACGGCCTCGATTTCTCCGGCGAATGTGTATCCAAGCCCGACATAAAGTGTGACCCAGGTGGCCTCTCCCAGCGCATCCCAGGCGGTGAACTTGGCCCAGTTCATCCGCGCGCTGCCGGCCAGGAAATTCACATATGGGCCAAGCGGGCTGACCAGCCAGCGCGAAAAATACACCCCGGCACCGCCCCATTTATCAATAAAGGCGCGGGCCTTGTCGATCAGCATCGCGCGTTTGGGGTATTTGGTGACAAAGGCGTCGATGTAATGCTTGCCCCAGCGGCCAATGGCAAAGCCGGTCTGGTCGCCAATCAGTGCGCCAAACCACGCGCCCAGCGATACGCTCAAGAGCGACATGTCCCCACCTGCTGCAAAAGCACCGCCGGTGAGCATGATCAGCGACGAGGGCACCGGCAGGGCGAGGCAGGACAGAAACGTGGCAATAAACATCAGCGCCACGCCATATTGCGGGATCAGGCCGATCAGGGCGTCGGTCATTCAGCGGCCTCGCGGAGGCGGGCGGCGGTAGCGCGTATGCGGGCCTCGATTTCCTCCAGGCTGATCCCGTTCTTCGCCGTGATTTCCGCCAGCGATACCCGGCGTGACGTACCCAACTCGACTCCAAGCGCCGTGGCGACCTCTTCAGGCGGCAAATCCCAGGAATAGGCCAGATAACGCGGGGTCATCCATGGCTCGATTGCCTGATCTTTATGCGCCGGGTTGGCCCAGTAAATGGTGAAAACGATGGTGCGGATGGTGAACATGACCGTCAGCGCCGCCGCCAGCAGAAACGCCGGAGTCAGCACCGGGTGGGCTTTGAACAGGTTGATGAGTTTGCGCATGGCGTCCCCTTGCCCAGAGAAAACAGGGAAATTGATGCTTTTGCAATGAAAACCTCGGCGCAAGGCGCAAGCTGCCCTGAAATCTGCCGGATCAGCTTAGCGTTCGCATTCCCCGCGTCAGGCCCTCCAAGGTCATTGGCACCATGCGGTCGTCAAAGATTTCGCGGATCATGGCGATGGATTGGGTATAGGGCCAATGGCCTTGCTGCACCGGGTTGATCCACAGGTTTTGCGGCCATTGTTCACGCGCGCGTGCCAGCCAGACCTGGCCCGGCTCTTCGTTCCAATGCTCGTTGGCGCCACCGGGATAGGCGATTTCATAGGGCGACATCGAGGCATCGCCGACGAATATTGCCTTGTAGTCGCTGCCATAGGTGCGCAGTATCTCGCTGGTCGGGGTTTGTGCGCTCCAGCGCCGGGCATTGTCGCGCCAGACCCCTTCGTACAGGCAATTGTGGAAGTAGAAATATTCCATGTGCTTGAACTCGGCGCGCGCCGCGGAAAACAGCTCTTCGACGACACGGATATGGGCGTCCATCGAACCGCCGACATCCAGAAACAGCAGGATTTTCACCGCGTTGCGCCGTTCGGGGCGGGTTTTGACATCCAGATAGCCGTGTTCGGCGGTGGCGCGGATGGTGCCGTCCAGGTCCAGCTCTTCATGCGCCCCGTCGCGGGCCCAGTTGCGCAGGCGTTTGAGTGCCACCTTGATGTTGCGGGTGCCCAGTTCCACGTCATCGGCAAGGTTGCGAAATTCGCGCTTGTCCCAGACCTTGACCGCGCGCTGGTGGCGGCTTTCCTTTTGGCCGATACGCACGCCTTCGGGGTTGTAGCCATAGGCGCCAAACGGCGACGTGCCGGCGGTGCCGATCCACTTGGAGCCGCCCTGGTGGCGTTTTTCCTGCTCTGCAAGGCGCTCCTTGAGGGTCTCCATCAACGCCTCGAAGTCGCCAAGAGCTTCAATCTTGGCCATTTCTTCGGCAGACAGGTGCTTTTCGGCCAGCTTGCGCAGCCATTCCTCGGGCAGATCGACGGCTTCCATCAACGCGGCGGCGCTAACGCCCTCCAACCCGTCAAAGGCGGCGGCAAAGGCCTGGTCGAACCGGTCGAGGAAACGCTCGTCCTTGACCATGGCGGTGCGGGCGAGGAAGTAAAACCCCTCCACGTCATAGGTCACCAGCCCGCGTTTCATTGCCTCAAGAAACGTCAGGTATTCGCGCAACGAAACCGGCAGGCCGGCGTTGCGCAAATGGTCGAAAAACGGCAGGAACATTGCCTAGATTGCCATGCGGGTGACAATCACCGTGATGAACACGCCGAAAATTGTGAAAATCAGCGCATGCGTGGCTGCATATTGGGCCAGATCCCGCCCGACCCCACCGCGTTTTTTCGCCACCATGGCACCGTATATGGCCCCCAGGATAGCAGAGATGAAAATGACCATGCGACGCCCCTGTTTGGCTGTGTCAGCCGGTTCAGCTTCGGCCCCGAGCGGCAATGGCTGCGATTTCCTGCATCCGCTGCGCCACCAGCGCCGGTGAGCCAAACCCATAGCGCGCCCATCCAAGGCTGTCCAGCCGAACCAGTGCCGCTTCGGTGTCGCGCCCGGACATCGCCAGGGCCTCGGCCTTGATCGCCAGCAGGGTGGCCAGAAGGGCCGCGTTCTGCGCCTCGCGCACAATTTCCAGGTGGGCGTTGACGATCTTCAACGCCTCGTCTGCGCGCCCCCCGGAAAGGGCGTATGCGGCTAGCTGGACCCCCATGTTGGCGGCCTGCAATCTGGAGCCGGGCAGGGTGCGATAGATCCGCTCGGCCTCCTGGAACGAGGCCAGAGCCAGCTGGCTGTCATTGCCCAGGCTCAGGCGGCCCCGGGCGAACAGGGAAAACGCCAGCCTGGTATCATACCAGCCCGAGGCGCGGGCGAGCAGGACCGCGCGCTCGGCAGCCTGGCGCCGCGCGGCCTGACTTCCACCAACCCCGACGGCAGTCTCGATCGCGTCTTTCCAGGCGCGCGGGGTTGGAGAAGTCAGGGCCGGCACGCCGGTGCCACCACCTGGATTCAGGCGGGCCAGTATGGCGGGAAGGCGGGCCGCAACCTGGGCCTTGTTCATCCCGCTTGCAAGTTCCGGCGCATAATAGGCGCGCAGGATCAGCATGTCGAAACCGGTAAGAATGGTGTGGAAATTGTCGTCGTTGAACACCGAATTGCTTAGCCGGTACATGTCGTTGACCGGGCCCAGCGCCTGGGCCAGCTCTTCGTGCAGGCAGTCGCGCATTTCCTGTGGGCTGACGTCGCCTGGCAGGAAAATCGCCATACGTGTGCGTATGGTCAAGCGGGTCCAGTCGGTTTCCGGCCGGTTGCGCAAACGCTTGTATTCGCTCCAGGACGATACATTCGGGGCGACGAAACAGGCGGCAGAAGGGACCAATGCCTGCAGGCGCGCCTTGGGGATGACTTCAAGCGTGATCGAGGCCTGGGTGCCGGGGCTGGCGCGGTGCACGTCAATGCCGGCCTCGATACGCAAGCGGCTGAGCAAGCGATCCAGATCGCTCTGCAACACCGCCGGAGCGTTACCTTTTACCGTGACGCTGACCGGCCCTTCAAAGCGGCTGAGCACCGGCAGGGCACGCCCGGTTTCAAGATTGAAGGACAAGTCCAGAAAATCGCCGCCGATCTCGGCGTTGCTGCGGGTCGGGCGGCTGACATGGGACGAGGTGAAGGCTTTCATCGGCGGAAGGGCATTTGGCAGCGAAACCTGACGTGCGGTCACTTCCCCTTGCGGGGTTTGCGCGCAAGCGGCAAGTAAGACGGTGGTGGCAGCAGCGGTGAGCAGACGGCGCATATTCAGGGCCTCACATATTTAATGAATGGGGTAAGCATACCGACACGATCATAAAGGCCGCGTGCGGGGGCGTTGAAATCTTGGGTTAACCAGTAGACGTTGGGGGCGTTTTCGCGATCGGCGGCCGCGTAAACGGCGTGGATCAACGCCCCACCGATTCCTTTGCCACGCCATTTCGGGTCGGCGAAAAGGTCCTGCAGATAGCAGACATTTTCAACCTTCCAGCAATGGCGATGAAACAGGTAATGAACCAGACCAACAAGACGCCCGCCCAGCACGGCGACCAGCCCGTGATACTCGTGTTCATGACCCGACAGCAGACGCGCGAACGTGGTTTCATACACGTCCTGCGAGACCTCTGTCTCATAGTAACGAAGATACCCGGTCCAGAGCCCCCTCCATTCCGCTTCGTCACTTTCTCTCAATGGCCTTATGGTGATACGAGCGTCTCCCAACGCACTCATCCTTCAACAAGGCCCCCACGTTTCAAGGATACAGGCCACGCCCCCGAGCACAAAGGGAAATGTGACGGGAATATGGCCAATCAACAGTTTGTTTCAAATTGTCGGATAATGCGCCTCAACATTTAGCGGTTGGCGGGCGTCCAGCTACAAGACGTGTTCGCGCAGTGTCGCGAATGGGGCAACAATAAGGCAAGACGATTCGCCATTGCCGCCGGGCGCGAAACAAAAACGCCGCCCGCAGCGCATTGTTCAGAGCCCGCGTTCAGAGATGCGTGGTGCTTTGGTAGAATTGCCCCCAGGTCTACGGGATTTCGGCCAATGCATGGCGCTATTTGGCAGGCAAACCTCTGGTATTTGTGCCCCGGGGGCGCCAAAACATGTTGCAGGCCCGGGCTTATCGGCCACGGCCACCCCGGGCCATGAAGGCCAGGCGCTCAAACAAATGCACGTCTTGTTCGTTTTTCAAAAGCGCGCCGTGCAGTTTCGGCAAAGCCCCGGCGGGGTCGCGTTTCAGGTCCTCTGGCGCAAGGTCCTCGGCCAGCAGCAGCTTGAGCCAGTCCAGCACCTCGCTGGTCGAGGGCTTTTTCTTCAGCCCCTTGGTTTCGCGGATCTCGTAGAACTGGGTCAATGCCGCGCGCAGCAGATCCTGCTTGATCCCGGGATGGTGCATTTCCACGATCTGCGCCATGGTTTCGGCGTCGGGGAAGCGGATGTAGTGAAAAAAGCAGCGGCGCAGGAACGCGTCGGGCAATTCTTTTTCATTGTTCGAGGTGATGATCACCACCGGACGGTGGCGTGCGCGCACGGTCTGGCCGGTCTCGTAGACAAAGAACTCCATCTGGTCCAACTCGCGCAGCAGGTCGTTGGGAAACTCGATGTCGGCCTTGTCGATCTCGTCAATCAGCAATACCACGCGCTGGTCGGTCTCGAACGCCTCCCACAGCTTGCCGCGTTTGATGTAATTGGCCACGTCGTGGACCTTTTCCTCGCCCAGCTGGCTGTCACGCAGGCGCGAGACCGCGTCATATTCATACAGGCCCTGTTGGGCGCGGGTGGTCGATTTGATGTGCCATTCAATGATGTCCATGCCCAAAGCCTGGGCCACTTCGCGCGCCAGTTCGGTCTTGCCGGTGCCCGGCTCGCCCTTGACCAACAGCGGGCGCTCCAACGTTACCGCCGCGTTGACCGCGACCTTCAGGTCATCGGTGGCCACGTAATTCTGGGTGCCTTCAAAGCGTGCCGACATATCTCTCTCCCGGTATGAACGCCCTGCAGGTACAAGCAAGGCGACGCCTTGGCAAGCGGGCGCATCTCTTCCGTCACGTTTTAGCCGTTTGAGATGTAGCCCTGCCTGAACACATGAACCTGTGTTTGCCCTAGCAAATGCTATGTTACCGAGCGGTTACGTACGGGCGGAAAAGTATGCCGCCACGGTATATGTTCTTTGAGCGGCGCCGAGAGGTTGACATTGTGAAACCCGACACAACAGGAGCAAACCAAACCCATGCCAAGATTTCACCGATTGAAACGCCTTTGTCTGATCATGCTGGCGGCCACCGCACCTGGCGCGGTGCTGGCTCAGTCGCCCGAACTCAGCTATTCCCTTGGTCTTTACAGTCGAGGCATAGACCTTGACGGACCACCGACGCCGACCTTCGGGTTGAGCGCAATGGCACGGCTTGATTTTGGTGATGTCAACCTTGAGGGAAAACTGTCGATTGATGCTTCAAGCAGCCAGTTTTCCACTGTGGTTTTGGCCGCAAATTATCGGGTGCAACCCAACTTGCAGATCGGGGTTTACCTCCAGGTTTACGATGATCTGGGAAAGCGGTTCAGCACTGATGGTACGACCTATGGTGTGAAAGGGCAGTATCAAGCTGGCCCTTGGAGTGTTGCTGGCAGTGGAAGCATTTCCTTTTCGGATAGTGGTATACTCGGTACTAACACGTTTTATCAAACACGGCTGATTGCTGCGTATGCGGTAAGCCCAAAACTTGCACTTGGACTTGAAATTGACAATTCCAACATTGTCGCAACCGGAGCGTTTGTTTCCTACGTAGACACGGAATACTCGATTTTTGCCGAATATTCCTTAGCTGACAACTTGATGCTAAGTGGAGGTATTGTCCGTGATACGTACTGGAATACCACCGATCTCAATTTGGCTCTGAGGTGGCAATTCGGCAATGGCACCCGTGATTTTTCAATATTCGAGACAACGGATCCATTTTAATTACCCGCTAATCACAGCCAGGATTTCTGACATCGTAACAGTGCAAAACCCCCATACGCCCAAGCCGGGAGTCCGGGGATTTTGTGTGATTGGCTTGGCCAATGCAATCCGTTCTGGCTCACCTTGTTCCTGAAACGGTATTGGTGAACTTGCTCACGAAACCGGGTAGGGTACATTTGGGGCGTGACAAGCCTTTGAAGCGGGTGTAAACGGGCGCCGAGGAGGAGACCGGCGCAAGGTTCGGCCCCGGCGAGGGGGGGAACGGCCGGTAAAGAAAAGGAAAATGGTATGAAAGCCGAAACTTTTCTGCCTGACGATTACCGCCCGGCTGAAGATGAACCTTTCATGAATGCGCGACAGCTCGAATATTTCCGCCGCAAGCTGGAAAGCTGGAAAGCCGACATTCTCGATGATGGCAAGCACACGATCGAAGGGCTGCAACAAGGTGCGCGCAATATCCCCGATGTTGCTGATCGCGCGTCGGAGGAGACCGACCGGGCGCTGGAACTGCGCACCCGGGACCGACAGCGCAAATTGGTGGCCAAGATCGATCAGGCTTTGCGCCGTATTGACGAAGGCGAATTTGGCTATTGT
>CAYSBG010000060.1:0-9154 GCA_964429125.1 uncultured Aliiroseovarius sp. | reverse complement strand
GCAAGTTGCCAGAGGTCCTGGCATTTCTCAACCGTGCCGACCCGCACCCGCGTTCCCGGGAAAATGCCGAGGCGCTAGAGGCGCTGGACATGCTGCCGGGAATCACCCCTGTGTTGCAGAAGCTGGTGCAGCGGCTGGCTTTCCGCCGCTCATTTTCCGAAGGGCTTTCGGTAAGTGAACTTGAACCGCGCTCCAAAGCGGCAGAAGAGCTGGACGCGCTGGCCCGTGTTATCTGCGCCTGAAGATTGCGAAAGGAAACGACATGCTGACCCCGATCCTGCGACTTCTAGTGACATATCTGGCGGTCGGTCTGGCCGTTTTTGCGTTCTTTAACCGCGACCGCCTGGCCGAAATGATGGGTTGGGGGAACGCAGATACACCGTCAGCAATTGCTGCGGCGGAACAAGGCGGGGAAACTGGCGCCACCACGACGGCACCTGCGGCAGAAATCGCGCCGCCGGTTTTCGCGCCGCCGCCGGGCGATAATGGCGTGCCGGTCACCGCTGCAGCGCCCGTAGCCCAGCCCGCACCGGCAACACCCACCGCGCCAAGCAGCCCGGCGCTGCAAACCCCGACGCCGCCGGCCGGCGCCTCAACTGCGGGGGTTTTACAAACTCCGGTGGCTCCGGTGGCTCCAGCGGTCCAAGCGCCGAGCCAACCGGCGCAAATTCAGCCCGAAGACAGTCTGGAAACGATGATCGCCGCCGCCAGGAATGCATATTGGCAGGGCGACACGCCAACAGCGATTGCAAGATACGGTGATTTGCTGAAAGAATACCCTGACAGCGAAGCATTGCATGGCGAGTTGGGGAATATTTACTACATGAACGGTAACCGGGTCGAGGCAGCAACACATTACGAGGCGGCGGGCATGGCCGCACTCAAGGATGGCAACCGCCAGCAGGCGCAAATGTTGCTTGGCGTGTTGGGCTCACTGGATCGGGCCGCCGCCGCGCGCCTGCAAAAGGCCATGGAGGGCAATCAGTGAGCCAATTTCTGAGCAAACGACTTTCAAGCCTCGAAAGCCATCTGGCGAGCGAGAACCCCGCCCTTTTGGAAGTATTGCCGACCTACTACAAACTCGACAAAATCCTCTACAAGCTCGGCTTGCTTGATCAGGAAAGCTCGCTCGCGACAAAGATAAGCTGGTGGCCACTGGTGGCGGTGATGGGCACTTTCAGTTCGGGCAAGTCGACCTTCATCAACGCCTATATCGGCGAGAAAATCCAGGATACTGGCAATCAGGCCGTGGATGACAAGTTCACCGTGATCACCTATCGCTCGGCGGCAACGGCGGGCAACCACACGTTGCCAGGCTCTGCGCTGGACGCTGATCCGCGGTTTCCGTTCTACCGAATTTCCGGCGAGATCGAGAAGGTCTCCAAAGGCGAGGGCAAGCGGATAGAAAGCTATCTGCAACTGCGCACCACCCATTCCGAAAAGCTGAAATCAAAGATACTTATCGACAGCCCCGGGTTTGACGCGGATGACCAACGCCGCTCGACCTTGCGCATTACCGACCATATCATTGACCTTTCGGACCTGGTTCTGGTGTTCTTTGATGCCCGCCATCCGGAACCCGGCGCGATGCAGGATACCCTGCAACATCTGGTGAAACGCACGGTCGAACGGGCGGATACGTCCAAGTTCTTCTATGTGCTGAACCAGATCGACACCGCCGCGCGGGAAGATAACCCCGAGGAAGTGTTTGGCGCCTGGCAGCGCTCGATCGCCCAGGCCGGGCTGGCCTCGGGGAAATTCTTTACCATCTATAACGAAGATGCCTCGACCCCGATCGAAGACGAAGCCCTGCGCGACCGTTTTCGGGCCCGGCGTGACAACGATCTGGCCCAGATTACCAAACGCATGGACGAGGTGGAGATTCAGCGCAACTACCGCGTTGTCGGCGTGCTGGAAAATGTGGCCAACGAATTGGAGCATGATGTTCTACCGCGCCTGAGCGAAGCGAAACGCAAATGGCGTCGGATGGTTTTGATCGGCGACGGAGTTGTACTCGGGGCAGTAGCCACTGCACTTGTCGCGCTGGCGATCAAGATGGGATGGTCTCTGCCTGGCGGGCTGTTCAGCCTTGAGGGCTTTGTTGCACATCGTTGGGATATTCTTGCCTTTGCCATCGGTGTACTGGTGGTCGTTGGGGCAACCCATGCCTGGATGCGCGGGGTGGCGCGCAAACGATACGCACGCAAATTGCCTGAAGCCGAAGGCCCTGCCGAACTCAATCTGCGCGCAGGATTTCTGCGAACGACTTCTTGGCGTGGCTCGCTGTTTTCCACCAATCCGGTCGGGTGGTCAAATCGGGTTGCCAAACGCCTGCAGGTGATCCGCGACACGGTGGCGACGCACATCCAAAGCCTGAACGACCGCTACGCGGATCCGTCGGGCAAGGGGGATACGATGCGTGAGCCCGCTGTGACCGACGCGCAAGATACAAGTGTCCCAGAATCGGAAACCCCGACTGAAGTATCCAGTACTTGAGTGAGCATTCATACTTCTGAAAATATCCCGGGGAGCGCGAGGGGCAGCGCCCCTCGCACCGGTCGCCCTGGCCCCGCCAGGGCGAAATCCATCATGCGGACCGCAAGCCGAGTTTGCCCAGAATATTTGTCATGAGGCACCAGCCCGACAGGCCCGATTGAAACAGGTTCAGCCCGACAAAGGCGGTGAACCACAGCCAGCTTAGCTTGCTCAGATCAGCTTGCCCATTCAGATGCGCCAAAAGCAGACTTAGCATGATAAAAAGGCCGGCGATAACCCGGGTCATGGATTGTGCAGTCATGTTTCTTCTCCCAGTTGTTTGGGCGGGAGTATATTTATAAATCGCGATATTGCAATTTATCTTTTCCAAAGAAAACCCGGCCGCAATGGGCCGGGTTGTAGGGTAGGCAATATGGCCATAGAGTTTTTCAGAAGTCCTAGTGCAATTTGGCCTCGGCTTCCTTGATTGCCGCGTCGATCAGCTTGTTGCCATCTGCAGCGCCAAGGCCCTTGGCAATCACATCACCAGCGGCGCCAACAGCGACCGAAATGGCCGTGTCACGCACTTCCTTGACCGCTGCATCCTTGGCCGAGGTAATCTGATCCTCGGCGGCTGCAAGGCGTCGGGTAATGGACGCCTGAAGGTCGACTTTGGCTTGCTCTGCAGCAATTCCAGCCTCCTCTTTGGCGTGCGAAATGATCCGCTCGGCTTGTTCCTTCACTTCTTTTTGCTTGCGCTCATAAGAGGCGAGGATCGTTTGGGCCTCTTCGCGCAACGCGCGGGCTTCATTCAACTCATCGCGAATACCCTGGGCGCGCTTTTCCAACATGGAACTGATCAGCTTTGGCACTTTCAGAAACAAAATCAGTGCAATGAACAGGACAAAGCCGATGATCACGTTAAACACCGGGTTCTGCATCGAAAAGAACGGCCCCTCTTCGGCGGCCAGGGCCGGCGCGCCAGCAAGTGTCAGGAGCAGGGCAGGGGGCAGTTTATTCCACATGTCCTATCCTTTCATCCGTTGAGTGATGGCGGCGGAAATCGCTTTGGCATCTGTCTTTACGCCAAAGGCGCTGACAATTTCCTTGGCGGTGTCCTTGGCCACCTCTTTGATCGCATCCTGGGCACTGGCACGAATTTCGGCAATCGCTTTTTCGCTTTCCGCCGATTTGGCCGCGATCTCCGCGTCCGCTTTGGCGATGGCAACATCCAGATCAGTCTGAATTTCGGCCTTGGCCTCGGCGACGATCTTGTTGGCCTCGGCGCGTGCATCGGCAAGTGCCTTGTTATAGGCCTCTTCTGCCTCAACCGCTTTTTGCTTGAGTTCTTCGGCGGCAGAAAGATCGCCGGTGATGGTGCCTTGTCGTTCCGAAAGAACCGACTCGACGCGCGGCAGAACGATTCGGCTCAGGATCAGGTAGATCAGCACCAGCGACACCGCCAGCCAGAATATCTGGTTGGGGAATGTGCTGATATCAAGCTGCGGCATGCCGCCGGCGGCTTCTGCGGCCTCGGCTGCGTGGCCCGAAGCCGCGCCCGCCATGCCTTCGGCAACCTGTTCGACTGCCTCTGGGTTGGGTGTCGTCATCTGATCGTCCTCATCTGTTGTTCACGGGGAACCTGTTGACCCCGGCGCGCGCGTTTGCACAGGCGCGCCGGATGCAAGGAATGTTCCGTGTGATCAGACAGCGAACATCAGCAGCAGAGCGACGAGGAACGAGAAGATCCCGAAAGCCTCGGCGAATGCGATGCCGATGAAGAGCATGGCGGTTTGCGACGCGGCGGCTGCCGGGTTGCGCAGAGCGCCAGAGAGGAAGTTACCCACGATCGAACCCACGCCGATCGCTGCGCCGCCCATGCCGATCGTGGCCAGGCCTGCGCCGATAAACTTACCCATTGTTACGATATCGCCTTCCATGGTGTTTCTCCTTACATTGGAATGTGGCTGAATTTCTTGTTCAGTAGTGTTGCGGGCTGACTAGTGCGACGGATGCAGAGCGTCCTTCAGGTACACACAGGTCAGGATGGTGAAAACATAGGCCTGAATAAACGCCACGAGCACGTCCATGCCGAACATGGCGACGATGCCGATCATGGCGATCGGTGCAATCAGGATCGAGGCCGCGAACGAGGCGAATACCTCGATAACCGCGTGACCTGCCATAACGTTGCCGGCAAGACGAATGGAGTGGCTGACCGGGCGCACGAAATACGAGATCACCTCGATGATCGCCAGGATCGGGCGCAGTATCAGCGGCGCCTGGTTGACCCAGAACAGGCCGAGAAACTTGATTCCGTGCTTGTAAAAGCCGATCAGGGTGACGCTGATGAACACCAACAATGCCAGCACGACGGTAACGGCGATTTGCGAGGTGACCGAGAAGCTCATCGGGATCAGACCGAGGAAGTTGGTGAACAGGATAAAAACGAACAGCGTCATGATGTAGGGGAAATACTTCACCCCGTCCTTGCCGGCGACGTCCTTGACCATCTGATAGACAAAGCCATAGGCCAGCTCGGCAATGCTTTGTGTGGCGCTTGGAATGATGGCCCGGCGACGGGTGCCGAACACCAACAGGGCGACGATCGCCACAATGGCAATACCCATCCACAATGCCGCGTTGGTCGGCGTATACCAGTGCAGGGGCCCGTCGCCGAACAGCGGCTTGACGGTGAACTGGTGCATTGGGTCAATGGCGGGGCCTGCGGCTTCCATTGCTTCTGCTTCTGCTGCCACGTCTCGTTCCTTCCTATCTCGTCGCTGCCATCCCGTTACAGGGGGCCGTCTTCGTTCTCGTTTTCATCCGCCGCCTGGTTAAGCTCACGCGCGCTTGCGAGCATGACATTCACCCCAGCGGCGAACCCAAACAACGTGAACACAACCAGCATCCAGGGCTGCGTCCCCAATAATACGTCCAGGCCATAACCCAGGCCAACGCCCATGCCGATCCCTACGACCAGCTCGACAATCATCCGCCAGGCCATTTGTGCCTGACCGAACGATTGCTGTGCGCCGCTCTCCTCCGGCTCAGCTGCCTTGCGGGCCGCCGCCAGCCGTTTCTCCAGAGCGTCCAGCCGTTTGCCGTCAGGCTCTTTAGTCATCAAGGGGCACCCCAGAACGTTCGTGCTGTTGCTAAGCGGGCAGGGCCAAGGAGTCAACAGGAGCGTTGGTGGCGATAACAGGGTGTAGGCATTTGAAATTGTGTGCTAATTTTTGTGCGCGACGACAGGCCTCATGCCTTGGTGCCGATGAATACCGCCAAAAAACCGCAATAGCCTTATTCAACCGATTGGTTGAACATCTCAGCAGGCGGCATCTGGTGGCACCGAAGCGGTTTTCCCCCGAAGCAGGCGAATGTTGCGCAGGATCAGGTTGTGCCAGATCAGGCTGGGTAACGACCTAAGGAAATCCCACAAGGCGCCGCGGCCAGCGTGGGACAGAACCCGAACCGAAGTGGCCGGGACGACCGGCTTGAAATATGCACGTTGGCGCGCTGGGCGTCCGGCGCGCAGATCCTCCAACGCGCGTGCCGTGGCTGCGGCATTGTTCCAGTCGCTCATCCACAGAACACAGCCGTTCCGGTTGATGATGAACACCGCGTTTGGATAGGCGCCATAGGCCTGATGTGCATGACCCTGCAGGTCATCGACAAGAACCCGGCGTTTTTCGCCATCGGCACCAACCAGGATCTGCGCATTGGCAGTCTTTCCCTGCTGGCTGGTATGCGCGCCGATTGTTGCGCCTGGATGGGCTTCGCGCACATACAGCACGGTGAAGCTGGCATCGGAAATCGTCGTGTCGAGTCGTTCCATCGCTTTGCGGCGTCCCTGAAACAACGGGCAGGTCACCGAGCCGGTCTCAAGCACCAGAAAAGGCGTGTCAAAGTCAAGCAAGCGCGCTGGTGTGCCGTCCGGCAGGGTCAGGGTAAAATCCGGCGCCTTGGTTCCCGGTGCCGGGCCGCGAAACGTGGTCAGGTCATATTGGGCGGAGTCAAATTTGTCATAATTATAGGCCATCGGTGTTCCTTTCGGGATAAATCTATCACGTTGGCTGGGAAAAAACACTCAACCTTTTGGTTGACCTTCGGCGCAGCGCGGCGGTAGGTCAGCACCATGAGCCAATCGCTTGACCTGACCTTTGCCGCCTTGTCGGACCCGACCCGGCGGGCCATCCTGACCATGTTGCTGGAAGACGACATGGCGGTAACGGATGTGGCCGAGCCGTTCGAGATGTCGTTGGCGGCGATCTCCAAACATCTGACCCTGTTGACCCGCGCGGGCCTGATCAGCCAAGAGAAACGCGGGCGGGTGAAGTGGTGCAAGCTTGAGCCGGACGCGCTCAAGGCGGCCTCGGTGTGGATGCAGGGCTTTGGCCAATTCGAGCCGGTGAACCTGGATGCGTTTGAGCAATTTCTGGCCATAAGCCTGCCAGACGGCGAAGGCTAGGCGACCAGAGGCGCGAAATCTGCTATGGAGGGTGTTTCAAGAAGGAGCCCGCCATGCCCCGGTTTGCATTTCTCGCTGTTGCCATTTCATTTGCCGCCCCCGCATCTGCGCAAGTCGAAGGATCCTGTGCACCGCCAGGGGCCAGCGTGGCGCCGTGCCTTGTCGGGTCGTGGATTGGCGCCAACACTATTGGCGAACGGGTGCGCGCGATGCTTGAGGCCATGGCGCCCGCCGGGGTGAACCGCTCGGTCATGCCGGACGAGTTTTCGCGGGTGATCGGCATGGTCATCTATTCCGACGGCTTTTTCCGTGCGCCGCCATTCAATACTGCCGTAACCATCAGCGATCTGGAAGGTGACGGCACTTTCAGCGATACAATTCTTGACTTCAACTCTCTTGGCGACAGTGGCTGGCTATGGACCGAAGGAAGCAACCTGAATTTTTGCAACAGCCCTGGTGGGGGCGGCATCATGGGAATGGGTGTGCGCTCCTCTGGTGGTTCGGCCTCCACGACCGTAGATGTGCCGGCGGGGGCGCCGACCTTTACCCCGGAAATCACCTATACCTGTAGCGCGGACTTGCTGACCATGGTCGTGCGCCTGCCCGCGCCATTGGGCGAGGTCAACCATTATTTCAGTCGCGTACCCGACAGTCGCTTTGGCGAATACTTGCGCGCCTTTGAAGATGGGAGGTACGCGGTTCCGGAAGAATAGCAGCTCAATGGCCACCCGCGCATAAACCGTGATCGCCAAAGGCGGTCACAATAGAGCAGGGGCCAGCCCCCGTTCCGTCGCAAGAAGCCTGGATCCGCACCAATTCGCGTTCCAGAGATTTCAGCCGCCTGATACGGTCGCGCACATCGTGCAAATGTGCCTCGGCAATGGCGTGGCTTTCGGCGCAAGCCGTTCCGTCCTTGCCCTCCAATGCAACCAAAGCACGGATGGACTCAAGGCTTAGCCCCAGATCGCGGGCGTGACGGACGAACCCCAACCGGTCCAGCCCTGCCTGCGAGTACCGTCGCTGGTTGCCGGCCGTGCGGCCTTCATGGGCGATCAGGCCCATTTCCTCGTAATACCGGATGGTCGTAACCTTGACCCCGGTGGCGCGCGAAAGCTGGCCGATGGAAAACATGAAAAAGCCTCTTGAAGCTACAGGTGCTGTAGAGACTAGATTGCTGGCTGACAGGATACAAGACAGGGAATCGGCACCATGCCACTGGACGAAAAACACGCGCATGACCATGCAGGGCATAGCCACGGCCACGGGCATGGTGGACACCACCACCACCATATGGATCCGAATGCCGGGGACCTGAAGGTCGCCATGGCCGTCGGCGTCAACGTGCTGCTGACCGTGGCGCAAATCATTGGCGGCGTGTTGTCGGGCTCGGTCGCGCTGATCGCTGACGCCATTCACAACCTTTCCGATGCAGCCTCGTTGTTCATTGCCTTTTTCGCCCGCAAGATCGCCCGCCGACCCACGGATGGCGAGATGACATTTGGCTACAAACGGGCAGAGTTGGTCGCCGCGCTGATCAATTATACTACCCTTATCGTCATCGGATTTTACCTGGTTTACGAAGGGATCATGCGGTTTTTCGAGCCACCGGAAGTGGCCGGGTGGCTGGTGATCATCGTTGCCGGCATTGCGCTGTTGGTGGATCTGTTTACGGCTTTGCTGACCTTTCGCATGGCCAAGGAAAGCGCCAATATTCGCGCAGCTTTCCTGCATAACGTGGCCGATGCGCTTGGCTCGGTGGCGGTGATCATCGTTGGAATTCTGATCGTGTTGTTTGACTGGCGCTTGGCCGACCCGATCGCCACGCTGGGCATCGCCGGCTATATCCTGTGGATGGGATTTGCCGAGATCAAGGGTATCATTCACATCCTGATGCTGGGCAGCCCACCCTGGATCGAGCCCGCTGAAGTGATAGCCTCAATGGAAAAGGTCGCCGGGGTCGCGGGCGTGCATCACCTGCATGTCTGGCAGATCAGCGAAGAAGTGGTTTCGCTGGAGGCGCATGTGGTGGTATCGCCTGAAAACTGGCCCGATTGCCAGGCGGTCAAAGAGGCGGTGAAGGCACATTTGCAGGACGGCTATGGGGTTGGTCATGTGACGCTGGATATGGAAGGGCCGCAATCGGCCTGCGACGGGGTGTCGGCCATCGGTGGATAAGCTATAACCCGGGCGCTTTGCTCTGGTAAAACGCCG
>CAYSBG010000059.1:0-9167 GCA_964429125.1 uncultured Aliiroseovarius sp. | reverse complement strand
ACATCGTGATCGAGGACGACGCCGAATTTCGCCGCCTGATCAAGCGCGAACCGCACGGCGTTGTGTTGGTGATTGCGCCGTGGAACTACCCCTATATGACGGCGATCAACACGGTGGCCCCGGCGTTGATTGCCGGCAACGCGGTGCTTCTCAAACATGCCACGCAAACCCTGCTGGTGGGCGAGCGCATGGCGCGCCATTTTGCCGAGGCCGGGGTGCCCGAGGACGTGTTCCAGAACATTTTCCTGGATCATGCGACATCGGGCAAGCTGATCAGCGAAAACGCCTTTGATTTCGTGAACTTCACCGGCTCCGTTGGCGCCGGAAAACAGATCGAGATCGCCGCCGCCGGCACCTTTACCCCGATCGGGCTTGAACTGGGCGGGAAAGACCCGGGCTATGTCATGGAAGACGCCGATCTGGACGCGGCCGTGGCCACGCTGATTGACGCCAGCATGTATAATTCCGGCCAATGCTGCTGCGGGATCGAGCGGATTTATGTGCATGAAAGCCTGTTTGACGCCTTTGTCGAAAAGGCCGTGGTGTTGGTGAATACCTACAAGCTCGGCAATCCGATGGAGCAGGAAACCACCATCGGCCCGATGGCCAACAAGCGCTTTGCCGACGAGGTGCGCGCACAAATCGACGACGCCGTTGCCCATGGTGCCGTCGCTCATATCGAGCGTTTCCCCGAAGATGACGGCGAGGGCACTTACCTGACGCCACAGATCCTGACCAATGTTGATCACGGAATGCGGGTGATGCGTGAGGAAAGCTTTGGCCCTGTCGTGGGCATCATGGCGGTCAAGGACGACGCGGAGGCGCTGGCGCTGATGAACGACAGCGATTATGGCCTGACCGCGTCGTTATGGACCCAGGATGTGGCCCGCGCCGAGGCACTGGGCGCGCGCATTGAGACCGGCACGGTTTTTCTGAACCGCGCTGATTACCTGGACCCGGGCCTGTGTTGGACCGGCTGTAAAATGACCGGCAAGGGTGGCGGCCTGTCGGTGATCGGCTATCACAACCTGACCCGCCCGAAATCCTACCATTTGAAAAAGGTGACAACATGAGCCTCGTTGGCAATTGGTCCTATCCGACCACAATAAAATTCGGCGCCGGGCGCATTCGCGAACTGCCCGAAGCCTGCGCCATGCTGAACATGCGCAATCCGCTGCTGGTCACCGACAAGGGGCTGGCCGATCTGCCGATCACCGAGGCAACGCTGGACGTGCTGCGCGCGGCCGGGTTCGAACCCGGCAAGTTCACCGATGTGGACCCGAACCCGACGGAAAAGAACCTTGAGGCCGGGCTGACCGCCTATCATGCGGGCGAGCATGATGGGGTGATTGCCTTTGGTGGCGGATCGGGGCTGGATCTGGCCAAGATGGTCGCCTTCATGTCCGGCCAAACCCGCCCGGTGTGGGATTTTGAGGATGTGGACGATTGGTGGACCCGCGCCGATCCTGACGGAATTGCCCCGATCATTGCCGTGCCAACCACGGCCGGGACTGGCTCCGAAGTTGGCCGCGCCTCTGTGATCACAAATTCCGAGACCCATGTGAAAAAGATCATTTTTCACCCGAAAGTCCTGCCCTCCATCGTTATCTCCGACCCGGAGCTGACCGTAGGCATGCCTCCTGTGATCACAGCCGGGACGGGTATCGACGCCTTCATTCATTGCCTCGAGGCCTATTCCAGCCCGCATTTCCACCCAATGAGCCAGGGTATTGCCCTGGAAGGCATGCGGCTGGTGCGCAAATACCTGCCCCGCGCCTACAAAGACGGCACCGATATCGAAGCGCGCGGACAAATGCTCGCGGCCGCCTCCATGGGCGCGGTGGCGTTTCAAAAGGGGCTGGGTATCATCCATGCGATGAGTCACCCGGTTGGCGCCGTCTACGGCACCCACCACGGCACAACCAACGCGGTGATCATGCCCGCCGGCCTGCGTTTTAACCGCGCCGCGATCGAGGACCGTATCGGCCAGGCCGCCGACTATCTGGGTATTTCCGGCGGCTTTGACGGCTTCCTCGCTGCGGTGCAGGAAATGAATGACCAGATGAACATCCCCAGGAAACTGTCCGAAATGGGCGTAGGCAGCGACAAGATCGACCTGCTGACCAAAATGGCGCTCGAAGACCCGTCGGTAGGCGGCAATCCGGTCACGATGACCTATGAGGGCGTGCACGCGTTGTTTGAAGAGGTGATCTGAAACGCCGATGAACGCCCCTGTGCGTCTATCCGCTTCATCTTGGCGCAAATACCTCCGCCGGAGGCCTCAAATCAGGCTCATTTTCCAACGGAAAATGAGCCTAAAGAGTTTCGCGTTTATGTTGAGGCACAACATGACCTCGAAACGCCCATGACATTGAGATGGTGCGAGCGTTTCGACATATTGTCGTGTCTCAACAATATGTCGAAACGCTTTAGCCCAACCAGACGCGCCCGTCAGGGCAAGGATGGGCGGGAGCGCCACCTCCTGGCAAGGGCCCGTCTTCAGAATGTTACCTCGACCCCTGGGAGTTTCAGCGCCTTGATCAGGTCGCGCAATTCCTGCCGGGCCGCCACGTTGGAGATGTTCATCTGCCCGACCACACCCACATCGCGCAGGTCCAGCAGGGTCAGGCCGCGGGGAAACAGCTCGCGGAATATTACCCGCTCGTTAAATCCGGGTGCGACACGAAAACCGATGCGCTGTGCCAGTTCGTCCAGCGCCTTGCCCATCTTTTCCTTGTTGATCATCCGTTGCGCGCCCAGCCGATTGCGCAGCACCACCCAATCTATCGGTTTCAGCCCGGCCCGGGCACGAAGCTGGCGGGCATTCCAGACCATTTCGCTATAGACTGACGGGCCTTTAACTTTGCCGGTTTCCGCGTCAATATGCGCCAGTAGATCGAAATCGACAAAGCTGTCATTCAGGGGGGTGACCAGCGTATCGGCCAGCGAATGGGCGACTTGGGACAGCCGCGTATGTGAACCGGGGCAGTCAATGACGATGAATGCGCTGTCGCTTTCCATCCCGGCCACGGCCATCGACAGGCGCCGATCATAGGGGTTCTCGCCCGGCTCAAGGTTCTTGCGATTGATTTCCGGCAGGTCGCGGTAGGCCGGGGTCGGCAAGTCCACGCCCTCGCGTTTGAGCGTCACCCGACGGTTTTCGATGAAACGTCCGAATGTGCGTTGGCGCAGGTCCAGGTCGAGCACGCTGGTTTTGTGCCCGAGCCGTTCAAGTGCTGTGGCGATGTGGATGGCCACGGTTGACTTGCCTGCTCCGCCTTTTTCGTTTCCGACGACGATGATATGCGCCATTTTTTAACCCCGATACCCCTGTGACATGGCGCAGTATGACACGCTCTGTCCTTCACAGCCACTATATGTTGTGGCCGTTTCTATGAAAAGCCACCTGTTTTATCCCTCTGCAGCGGTGCCGAAAAGGGTGATCAGAACCGCCAGAACCGTCAAAGCGGCGAAGAATGCTGCCTGTGCGTTTCTGCCGCGTGCCCGTGCCTCAAGCGTGGCAATGGCGTTTTGCAGCGCGTAATAAGCGGCAAAGGCGCGGCTGGCAATGGCGATGATCTGAAAGATGTCAGTGGTCCAGGTGAGGGTCAATCCCGCCCCCACAAGCAATAGATAGGCCCAGCGCGGGCTAAGGCGGTGATTGCTGAGCTCATCGGCGAGCCCGCCAGCGCCGGCAGTGTCGGCCACGGCGGCGGAAAACTGTGCCGCCAATGCGGCGACCACCAGCATTATCGGCAAAACCGGCGCCACCTGCGCCATCAAGTCGATGATCGCGGTTTCCTTGATTGGCAGGGCAAGGGCGGCAAAGGAATAGGCCAACAACAGGGTGTAGGTCAGGTAGATGAGGGTGGAGAAAACCTGTGCCCAACGCATCGAGCGCACCCGCTCTTCGGCGCTGTATTCTTCGCCCAGATAGCGCGAGGTTTCAAAGCCCTGTACGGTGACCAACAAGCCAAAGGCCAGGGTCAGCGCGGCCCAACCGTTGATTTTTGCAGGCAAGAGGATCAGGGAGTCGGTCGTGACTTTATCGGTGAAAAAGAACCCTAAACCGACCACCAGCCCGGCAATGATGGCCAGTTTTATCGACACCGAGAGATATTCCATCCGCTCCAGCGATTTGAACCCCCAGAGCCAGCCAACCACCAGGATCAGCAAAAAAATCGCACTGGTCAACAGCGGTGCGGCGTCGGGACTGTCCGGCCAGATCAGCCGCGTACCAAAGGCGCCAAACAGGTTCAGGTAATAAGCGACCGATATGATGTAGGCGAGGCCGAGAACCACCTCGCTTGCCCGGTCCAATTGTGAAACCAACCTGCCGGGCGCGGCTGCGCGGGCGCGCTCGGTGATGGAAAAGCGGATCGCTGCGCCAAAGGCCCAGGCGACCAGGCATAGGGCGATCATCACCAGCGGCGCGTATTTGCCGTAAGAGGCTTGGAGCAAAGGGCCGAGGATCAGGAAACCCGAGCCGATTATCGAGGCAAGCGGCGTCACCATCGCCCGCCACGTGCGCGATGTGCGCAGCGAAGGCAACCAAAGCGCCGCAAAGGCAGCAAGGGTAATCACAAGGATTGCAGTATCCATGTGCCTGTTTCGCATGAATTTCTGCGGCGCACAAAAGAAAACGCCGCGCTGGTTTGCCCGCGCGACGCTTTGTCTTTACCGACGAGGCTGTGCTTAGAAGCCAAGCCCTTCGTATTTCTTTTTGAACTTGGAGACACGTCCGCCGGTATCCATCAGGCGGGTGCCGCCACCGGTCCAGGCAGGGTGCACGGTGGGGTCGATGTCCAGCTGCATGGAGTCGCCTTCTTTGCCCCAGGTGGATTTCATCTGGTAGGCGGTGCCGTCGGTCAGCTTGACCTCGATCATGTGGTATTCGGGATGCAGATCTTTTTTCATAACCGCTCTCCTCAGGCTTTTTTCGGTTTGTAATGGGTGTCTTCGGCGATACGCGCCGATTTGCCCCGACGCGAACGCAGGTAGTACAGCTTGGCGCGGCGAACCCGGCCGCGGCGTACAACGGTGATGCTGTCGATATTTGTCGAATGCAGCGGGAACACGCGCTCCACGCCTTCGCCAAAGCTGATCTTGCGCACGGTGAACGAGCCAGCGATGCCCGAGCCGTTGTTGCGTGCAATGCAAACGCCTTCGTAATTCTGCACCCGCGAGCGGCTGCCCTCGGTTACTTTATAGCCGACGCGGAGGGTGTCGCCGGCCTTGAAATCAGGAATTTCCTTGCCAAGCGCGGCGATTTGCTCGGCTTCCAGTTCTGCGATCAGGTCCATCTGTCGCTCCTATGTTGCTTGCGGTTGATCCGCAAAGTTTGCGCGTCCTCAGAGCTCTCGGTCTTCATCCGGGTCCCTATCATGCCTTGCACAATAAGCCCGCCAGAGGTCAGGTCGTCGTTTCTTCGTCAGCCTTTCGGCCGTGTCCCGGCGCCAGTCGGTGATATGCGCGTGATGGCCGGACAGAAGCACTTCCGGTATCTTGCGCCCCTTCCAGGTGGCGGGCTTTGTATACTGTGGATGCTCAAGCAAAAAATCCGAGAACGATTCGTCCTCGGTCGAAGCCTGATTCCCAAGCACGCGGGGTATAAGCCGAACCGTGGCATCTAGCAAGGCCTGTGCGGCGATTTCGCCGCCGGTCAGGACAAAATCGCCCAGCGAGACCTCCTCGATGGCATATTCCTCCAAAACACGTTCGTCCACGCCCTCAAAACGGCCACAGAGCAGGGTGATGCCGTCGGTTTTGGCCAGCCGCTCGGCGTCTCTTTGAGTGAAGGCGCGACCACGGGGCGACAGGTAGATCACCGGCCAACGGGCGCGATCATCGGGCGTGCCCTGTGCGGCCACATCCAGCGCACGGCCCAGCACGTCGGCGCGCAAGACCATGCCGGCGCCGCCGCCCGCTGGCGTGTCATCGACATTGCGATGCTTGCCCTCGCCAAACGGGCGCAGGTCGATCGGGGTGAGTTGCCACAGCCCGTCCTTGAGCGCGCGTCCGGTCAAGCTTTCGCCCAAAACACCGGGAAAAGCCTGTGGAAACAAGGTGATGACCCGCGCCTCCCAGGCGCCATCGCGGGTGCGCTCGGCCATCAGGTCGCGCGGACGCGCGGTGAGGCGCACCTTTTTCAAGCCGTGCGAGCGGGGCGGTTTCGGGTCAGTCATATAGATGTTCTCCGATAATCAGCAGCGCGGTTTCCGGCGCTTGTATCAGCTCAATCACCCCGCCGACGATTTTTTCGTTTGTCAGCCAACGGCGGCTGCCCCGGTACTGATCCCACGCCAGAACCGCAATTTGGCGGGAAATGTCGCCGCGTGGCGCCGGGTCGAGCCCGTCGCGCACAGCCGCATCCACCGATTTGGAATTATGCACCCGGATCGAGCGGCCACCGGGCACCAGCGTTTCCTCCAAGAGGCCGGTCAGCCACAGGCCTTCAGCATGTAGCCAGCTGATAACAAGGTCGAATTCTTGTTCCAGCAATGGCGCGATGCTGGCCTCGTCGGTCCAATCCAGAGCGATAGGATCGGCGCCAATCTGCGCCGCCAATTCCAGTGGCCTGCGGCAGGCCAGCACCAGCCTTTCACTGCGTGGGGCCAGATACTGCGCCACCCCGGCCAGCATCGCAGTTCCGCCAACCATCAAAACCCGGCCGAATGTTTCAGCCATTTTTCGCGTCCTCCAGCAGCAGTTTTTCCTTGGCGGCCTTAAGCGCGGCGCGGCTGCCGCCGCGTCGGTTAATCGCCAGAAACTGTGCGCGCAACTCCTTGTCTTGCCCGGTATTTGCCCGCCGTGCCGGTGTCAACTTTGCGCGGACCGCATCGGGGACGTCCAGCAGGTCGAGCAACGCGGCCGCTGGTCCCTCGCGGTGCTTGGCCCAGTCTTCCAGCGCCGCCGTTACCACGGGCACCGGGGCCAATGCGCCGACCATGCGTTGTGCCTCCTCGGCCGGGCTGGCCAGGGCTGGGAACCGGGCGCGAAAGGCCTCGAAATCATCGGTCAGGCGAATTGAGCGCAGCAGGTGGCCGTGCACAGAGCGGATCCAGGATTCGCGTGCACGGGTGGTGTAAAAGAACGTTATTTCAACGTCTTCGCCAAAGCGGCGGCGAAGTTCCCGGATGATAACTCCAGCCAAACGCAGGGACGGTTGGTAATAAGATGTAATGAGCGCCCCACCGGTTTTGTGATGCCCGGGCATGCTGCCGGAAAAAGTTTCCCGGCTCAAAACGATGGTGCCACCTTCGGGGAGGTGTTTGAGGAAAAGGCGCAAGGATTTACGAAACCGGCGCAGCCGCCAGGGGAAGGGTTTTTGCGCATAAATACGCGCGGCCGCCCCGGCCTGAAGAAAGTCATTCTTGCCGTAGTATCGCAGGAATGGAGCCAATAATGCCTTGTTATCATGCAGGAAATTCTGAAGACTCGTTGTGCCGGTCTTGTGATACCCCGCATGGACAATGACCCGAGTCATTCGGGAAACACGCCTTCGGGCGGATCCGCGATGATGCGGCCCGCGTGGAGGTCAATTGTGGGTACGGCAGCTTGGGTGAAAGGTAAAAGAGCCGGGGTTTTGAGCCCTTTGCCGGTGATCTCCAGATAGTCGCCGGCGCCGTGGTTTTCTACGGCTGCAACCTGACCCAATTCGCGCCCGCCCGCGTCCAGAACCGTAAGCCCGATCAGATCGGCATGGTAATACTCGTCATCCGGCAGCGAGGGCAGGATAGCGCGGTTAACCAACAGCTTTGTCCCCGCCAGCGCTTCCGCTTGCGCGCGGGTTGTTACGCCCTCGACACGCACGGAAAACCCGTTCTTGATCGGCTTTACCATTTTAATATTAAAGGTAATATTTCCTGACTCGGTTGAGAGAGGTCCATAGGTGGCGATGGCGTCAGGCGTCGTGCAATAGCTTTTCAGCCGCACTTCTCCGTGCACGCCAAAGGCGCCGACAAAAACCCCAACGGATACCATCTGTGCCATCTGCTCTCCTAACGGATCAGGGTTTCCACCTGTGAAATACGTTTTTCCCAGCCAAGTTTTTCCAGTTCCGGCTCGGCGCTTTCTTCTACGGGCCAGCCGACGCAAAGCCATGCAACCAGACGCCAGGATTCGGGCACATCAAGGTCGCGCGCCAGTTGCGTTGGGTCAAGTATCGAAACCCAGCCAACGCCCAGCCCATGTGCCCGCGCAGTCAGCCAGAATTGGAACACCGCCGCAACCACCGAATAGCGGCGTGCCTCTGGCATTGTCGCGGCGCCAAGACCGGCGCCTTTGGCTGTCTCGTCGTCGCAGAATACCGCCAATTGCACGGGCGCATCGCTCATTCCAGATAGCTTCAGAGTTGCGTAAATTTTTGCTTTTTCACCAGAATATCCCGACAGGGCAGTCTTGTTCGCGGCCTCGAAATTGGCCTGCGCGGCTGCGCGGCGTTCGGGGCTTTCCACCCGCACCACGCGCCACGGCTCGCTTAGTCCCACGGAAGGGGCCAGCGGAAAAGTGGCGAGGCAGGTCTCGACAAGCGCCGGATCCACCGGAGCGGTGCGAAAGTGGCGCACGTCGCGCCGCCACCGCATCAACCGCTCCAGATCGGCCCGAAAGCCTTGCGAAAACCCTGCCTCGCCCATGGTCCGGATTACTCGGACGCGGCGTCTTCGGCCGGGGCGTTCGCAGCTTCTTCAGCGGCCGTTGCCTTGGCGGCTTTCTCTTCGGCGCGCTCTTTGGCCTTGGCGCCCGGCTCGCCCTTGTTGGGGTTCGCGCGTTGTTTTTTCTCGATAACGCCGGCGGCTTCCAGCATGCGAGAGACACGATCGGTCGGCTTGGCGCCTTTGTCCATCCAGGCTTTGATGGCGTCGACATCCATCTTCACGCGGTTCTCGTCGTCCTTTGGCAGCAGCGGGTTATAGGTGCCGAGCTTTTCGATGAAGCGCCCATCGCGCGGCATACGGCTATCCGCGGCAACGATGCGGTAAAACGGGCGTTTCTTTGAGCCGCCACGGGCAAGACGAATTTTCATGGCCATTGGTGTTTTCTCCTTTGAATGGCGTTGGGGAAATTCCCCAAATAGGTGTTATCCTAGGTGTTTCTGATGATGGTGGATGACTTCCTGAATGATGAAGTTCAGGAATTTCTCGGCGAATTCCGGGTCAAGATTGGCA
>CAYSBG010000058.1:0-9188 GCA_964429125.1 uncultured Aliiroseovarius sp. | reverse complement strand
TGGGCGTTTGAGGAGCGAGCGATGCGGCGTTTGGGAATTATGGTGGTGGCGTTGGGCGTCGGGCTGGCTGCGGGCGGGGCCGAGGCCGGGCCGATCAAGCGGGCCTGTCTGAAGGCGGACCGGGCGGCGGCGAGCCGGGAGCTGTGCACCTGTATTGAGCGGGTGGCGCGGCCGATGTTCTCCAGTTCGCAGAAACGGCGGATCGCCAAGTTTTTTGCCAAGCCGGATCTGAGCCAGGAATTGCGCCAATCCGACCGGCGTTCGGACGAGAAATTCTGGGAGCAATACCAGGCCTGGGGGGATGCGGCGCGGGCGCGCTGCAACTGAGGTTGGCTGCGCTGTTGCTCTGACAATCTGGAAATGAAGCGTGAAAAAGGGGGCGAAATGTTTCGCCCCCGTTGGCTTTTCTGATTGGCGTTTACTGCAGAAGGCAACAGCCCTGGACGGTCTGCGCGCTTCCGTTCATCGTCACGTTCAGGAACAGCTCGAACGGGTAGGTGATGTCGGACATGCCGTCGGAACATTGCTGGTTGTTCAACTGGCCAGTGATCTGGCCCGACTGGAACGTGTAGGGATAGGCCGTGCCGCCGACGCTGGAAATAGCGCCGGTGATGGGCGTACCCTGGTTGCCGACATCTTCGAAGGAAGTGGTTCCGTCGGTGTTGATCTGGAAGGTCCAGAACGGCTCGGTCCCGGCGCAGGTCAGGCCGGCCTGCATGCCCTGTGGGCTGGAAGCGCCGCCGCCCGGGGTTGTGCCCGCAGAATGCATGTAGCCCTCCTGCCCCTGGACCGAAACCTTGAGCCAGTCGGAATTCAATTGCTCAAGCACTGCGACCGGTGTGTTGGGTGACAGGACGGTTATCTGGGGCGACGTGTCGTTGGGGAATTCGTAGACCGGCAGGGGAAAGCCCGGCGTCGTGACGATGCTGGTTGCACCCGGCTGTGGTTGGGGCGGTTGCGGGTTTTGGGCGGTTGCGCGCAAATAGCGGTTGCGAACCCAGCCGCTGCCACCATCGGACAAGACCGCGCGGGACCATTTTCGATCGGGGCTGATTTCGACGATATTGACCGCAGTACCCTGGGGCAGAACCAGCAGGCGGGCGAAATTGGTGCCCGGTCCGATGCGCACGACGAGGCCGCCATCGGGGTCATTGGCGGCAATGCCGGTGACCCGGTGCTGGCCCAGCCCGTCATTGATCGCCGGGGCCTGGCTGACATCCGTCAGGAAAGAGCGCGCCACATAGGCGACCTGGCCTTGCCAGTTGATGATTGCCCACCGCCCGCTTGGGTCAAAGCCCAGGACGGTGACCACGGTGCCCGAGGCAATATCGCCGATATCGGCAAAGCTGGTCCCCGGTCCGGCGCGCACGTTGAGTGAACCGGAAGGTGTGGATTTTACCCGTTTTTGCACCTCGGCGGAGGCGGAATGCATTCCTGCAGCAAGCAGGGGCAGGGTGAGTAAAGCGGCACGCAAAAGAGTCTTCATTAGGGTTCTCCATTCCTGATATTTGACCATAACACAGTGCCGGGGGCTTGTGTGATATTCAATATCAGCCCGGTGTCATGGAATACGTTTGCCCGCGGCCTTCAGGGGGCCGGGCTGTCCACGGCCTTGATCCACGGTTTGATGTCAACAAGCGGCGTGGCGTCATAGCAATCAATGGCGTCGATGCCGACGATGCCTTTGTCCATATCCACCGATGTGACACGCACCGTGGCCAGGGCAATCGGGTTCGGGCGCACTGGGCTGCGCAAAACGAAGGTGCCGCGCGGGCTGTCCAGGTGGGCGGGCTTTTGCAAGATCAGGTCGCGCCGGCCCTGGTCCATCCAGTACAGCACGACGATCTGGCGGCCAGGTTCCAGGCCGGTCAGGCCGGGGATATACGCCGGGTCCAGTTCAAGGCGCGCATTCTCGCAACCGGATTCGCGCGCCCTGCTGACATTGCGCGGTGCGGTGCCCGGCGCCCATGGGCTGCGGATCATGCCGATAAAGGTCACGCGCGGGCCGGTGGCGGTTTCGGCCGGGTCAAACGGCAACGCGGTTTCGCCCTGGCGGATTTCATGGCTCATTTTCTGACTCCTTGGTGTTGCGCACAACATCTGCCAAAGGCGGGGCAGGGGCAAGGCCCGTTGCGGTGTCGTAAAAGCGTGATCGTGTCGGAAACCCGACAGGATCCCGATCCATCTGGCATTTGGCTGGAAATACGGGTCACGAACGGAAGGATCAGGCCATGCCCTCTCTCACACTTTCGCCATCTGGCAACCACCTTGCGTTGGACATCGGCAACGGTCGGCAATGGTTCCACGCGATCTGGCTGCGCGACAATGCCACCGATCCTGACACCCGCGATCCGGGCAACGGTCAGCGCCTGATCACCCTTGGCGACATTCCGGCGGATACGCGTATCAGCGCCGCTGAGATCAAGGGGGATACGGTGCTGGTGACTTTTGCGCCCGAGGACAAGCAGGTGGTTTTTGACCTGGGCTGGCTGGATGCCCACACCTATGACGACAGGAATGACCGCCGGGCGCCCGGCTGGGTGGATGCCAGTATCCGCCCATGGGACGCCAGGAATGGACGGGTTGAGCGGGCACCGTTGGTAGATTTGCACGCTGACCCCTCAGTGCTGCGGCGCTGGCTGGGTGCGCTCATGCGGAACGGATTTGCCCTGGCAACTGACGGGCCAATCCAAAGCGGTGCGCTTCTGGATGTGGTGGCGTTGTTCGGTTATGTGCGCGAGACCAATTATGGCCGATGGTTTGAGGTTCGTACCGAGGTTAATCCGGTCAATCTGGCCTATACCGGGCTGGGCCTACAGGGCCATACGGATAACCCGTATCGCCACCCGGTGCCGACGCTGCAATTACTGTATTGCCTGGAAAACACGGTTGACGGCGGCTTGTCGATCCTGACCGATGGCTTCGCCGTGGCGCACCGCCTGCGGGCCGAAGATCCGCATGGGTTTGACCTGTTGGCCAAATATTGTGCCCGGTTTGAGTTCGCCGGGGACGGAAATGTTCGCCTGCGCGCCCGCCGCCCGATGATCGAACTCGCCCCGGACGGGGAATTGCGCGCCATTCGTTTCAACAACCGTTCCTCTGCGCCGATCACTGATGTGCCGTTTGACGACATGGCCGCCTATTACGCCGCGTACCGCCGGTTTGGTGAATTGGTCGATGACCCGGAAATGCAGGTTTCATTCAAGCTGGAGCCGGGGCAATGCGTGGTGTTTGACAACACCCGGCTATTGCACGCGCGTACCGGGTTTTCCTCGCAGGGCGCACGCTGGTTGCAGGGCTGTTATGCCGACCACGATGGCGTGCGTTCGACCCTGGCTGCGCTGACGGAATACGCCAGCGTGGCCGCCCAATGAGCGCGCCGACCCTTGCCGAGTTGACGGCGGAGAACATCGTTGACTTTATCGGTGACATTTTTGCCCGGCGCGGCAGCGAGGAATACCTGGGTGAGCCTGTAACCATGGCCGAGCATTTGCTGCAAGGCGCCACGATTGCCGAACAGAACGGCCAGGACGAAGAAATCATCGTCGCCGCTCTGCTGCACGATATCGGCCATTTTACCAGCGAGTTCGGCATGTTCACCATGGACGATACCGAAGACCGCCACCACGAGGACGCGGGCGAGAAGGTGCTGGCCCCGTTCTTTCCCCGGGTGATTGCCGATTGCGTGCGTCACCATGTGGCGGCCAAGCGGTATTTATGCGCCACCAGGCCGGAGTATTTCGCCCGGCTGTCGACGGCTTCGGTGAAATCACTGCAATTGCAGGGCGGGCCAATGGACGCGGCCGAGGTGGCCGCGTTTGCCAACGAGCCGCATCTGGCGCAGATCATCGCCGTGCGCTATCTGGACGAGGCGGGAAAGCGCGCCGACATGCAAACGCCGCCCTTCTGTCATTTTGCCCCGATGGTGCAGCGCCAGGTAGATCGGTGCGGTGCAGCCGGCGACGGTCTCTAAGCGGAGATACCCGCATGGGCCATGGCCGCGTCAATTGCCTCTTTGGTCTCGTCCAGAAGCCCGGTCAGCGGCACGCGCACTTCGCCCGAGCAATGGCCCAGCTGTGACAAGGCGTATTTGGCTCCGCAAACGCCGGGTTCCAGAAACAGGGCGTCGTGCAGCGGCATCAGGCGGTCCTGATATTCCAGCGCCTTGGCAAAGTCGCCGGCGCTCATCGCGGCCTGAAATTCGGCACACAGGCGCGGGGCGACATTGGCGGTGACCGAGATGCAGCCGGAACCGCCCATGGCACGGTGGCCCAGGGCCTGGGCGTCTTCGCCGGACAATTGGATGAAATCGGTTCCGCAGGTGATACGCTGCAGGGAAACCCGGCCCACATCGCCGGTGGAATCCTTGACGCCGATTATGTTGGGCAGCTTGGCCAGCTTGCCCATGGTTTCCGGGTCCATGTCCACGACGGAGCGGCCGGGAATGTTGTAGATGACGATCGGCAGGCCCAGCTCTTCGAGGGCGGCGAAATGGGCGTAAAGCCCGCGCTGGGTCGGCTTGTTGTAATAGGGCGTCACCACCAACGCCGCGTTGGCGCCAACCGCGCGGGCGTGGGCGACAAAGCGCAGGGCTTCGACCGTGTTGTTGGAGCCGGCCCCGGCAATGACCGGGATCCGCCCGGCGGCAGTTTTCACCACGGTTTCAATCACCGCTTCGTGTTCTTCGTGGCTAAGTGTCGGGCTTTCGCCGGTTGTGCCCACCGGCACCAGCCCGTTGGAGCCCTCGGCGATATGCCACTCGACCAAGTGTTTGAGCGCGTCAAAGTCCACACTTCCGTTATTGAACGGGGTGACCAGAGCGGGCATGGAACCTTTGAGCATGGTGCTTTCCTGTCTATCGGGCATGTGCGGTGAATCGCGCGGCTGCAAACGTGGCGGAAACTAGCCGTCTTGGGCCGGTTTGCCAAGAATATGTATTGCCCAGGCGGCTCCCTGGGGTAGTTTGTGCGCATGAACACTTTATTTTTACGCGCATTGCGGGGTTTTTTCCTCTCTCTGGCCCTGCTTTTCCCCACCCTTCCTGTGCATTCGGCCGAAAACCCGGCCTATGTCTCGGCGCTGCGCGCGGGGCTGGAATTGATGCGGGCCGACAAGTGGGAAGAGGCGTTTGTCGCGGCTGGTGGTGCCGGGACCGTGCGGCGCGATATTATTGTGTGGCATTATCTGCGCAAATCCCTTGGTAGCTTTGAGCAGGCGCTGGAATTCCTGGAACGTCGCCCTGACTGGCCCGGCCTGAAGCTTTTGCGAAAACGCACCGAGAAGGTGATCCC
Source organism: uncultured Aliiroseovarius sp. (assembly GCA_964429125.1). Lineage (GTDB taxonomy): Bacteria > Pseudomonadota > Alphaproteobacteria > Rhodobacterales > Rhodobacteraceae > JAAEUB01. Next base: position 3,897 of record CAYSBG010000058.1, on the reverse strand, counting down.
CGAAGGAAGTGACCCCGGCGTGGTGCTGGCGTTTTTTGCCGAACAGAGACCGCAGACCGGCGCCGGAGTTCTGGCCATGGCGCGGGCGTTGGAAGCCCGTGGCAAAGGCGAAGAAGCCCGTGCGCTGGTGGTTTTGGCCTGGTTCTCGATGTCGATGAATCGCGACGAGGAGCAGGCCTTGCTGGACGCCTATGGCGGGGCGTTGAAAGAGTATCACTGGCAACGGCTGGACTGGCTTTTGTGGCGCGGTGAAACGGTTTCGGCGCGGCGGATCCTGCCGCTGGTCGACGGGCCGCACCAGAAACTGGCGATGGCGCGGATTGTGTTGCGCGCCGGGGAAAATGGCGTGGATGCGGCGATCGAGGCGGTGCCGGCAGCGCTCAAGGGTGATGCGGGGCTGGCCTATGAGCGGTTCTTGTGGCGCGCTGGCAAGGGCCGCAACCAAAGCGCCATTGACCTTATGCTGGAGCGGTCGGGCTCGGCCAAAGCGCTGGGTGAGCCGGCGCGCTGGGGCTCGTGGCGGCGCACGTTGGCGCGTTGGTCGATGCGCGAGGGCAAAGCGCAACAGGCATATCGGCTGGCGGCGAACCACCATATCGCGGCCGGGTCGAACCGCAATGATCTGGAATGGCTGGCGGGCTATATCGCGCTGCGCAAACTAAACGATGCCGAGACCGCATTGCGTCATTTCAAGGCGTTTCGCGATGGGGTGCAAAGCCCGATCAGCCGGGGCCGGGCGGGCTATTGGCTGGGCCGGGCCTATGCGGCGCTGGGGCGCGAGGCCGAGGCACAGGAGGCCTACACGTTTGGCGGGCAATATCAGACGTCCTTTTATGGGCAATTGGCGGCGGAAAAGGCCGGGATGGCGATGGACCCGGCGCTGACCGGGGCCGAGCGGTTCACCGGTTGGGAGCAGGCCGGTTTCTGGCGTGACAGCAATATGGTGGCGATGCGCCTGTTGCAGGCAAGCGGCGAACGCTATCTGGCGTTGCGCTTTGGCCAGCAGCTCAGCGAGGGGCTGGAGCACGACGATATTGGCCGGATGCTGGGCTGGGCGGAATCGGTTGGCGCCGGGTATTTGCAGGTAAAGCTGGCAAAATTCCTGGTCAAGACCCGCAACATGATGTTCGTGCGTGCCTATTATGCGCTGGAGGACGTGCCGCGTCGCGCCGGGGTGCCGCCGGAATTTTCCCTGTCGATCATGCGCCGGGAAAGCGAGTTCAACCCGACGGTGCGCTCGGGTGTCGGGGCGTCCGGGCTGATGCAGTTGATGCCGGCCACTGCGCGCGACATGGCGCGGAAACTGCAGATTGGCTATAATCAGGGGCGCCTGATCACCGATCCTGCGTATAATATCCGGCTGGGGCAGGAATACCTGGCCTATCTGTTTGAGGATTACGGGCCCAATCCAATTATCGTTGCGGTGGCCTATAACGCCGGGCCGGGCCGGGCGCGCCGCTGGACCTCTGAGCGCGGCCATCCCGGCGCGCGGGAGGTGAATGCGATTGACTGGATCGAGCATATTCCGTTTCGCGAGACCCGCAATTATGTGATGCGGGTGGCCGAAAGCCTGGCGCCGTACCGGGCGCGTCGGGCCGGTAAGGTGCTGCCGCTAACCCTGCGTCGGGAAATTGGTTCCCGTTGACGAAGCGCCATCCTGCGCCGGGGGGCGCGTGCGCCTGAGGGTGAACAGCCCGGCGCCAACCACCAGCGCGGCACCGAGGATCACGTTGGAGCGCAGGTTTTCGTCAAACAGGGTGACGCCAAGCATGGCGATGAAGACCAGTTGCAAGAAGGCAAAAGGTTGGACCACGCTGGCCTCTGCCGCCGCGTAGCTTTGGATCAGCAGCCAATGGCCGAGTAAGGAAGCGATGGACAGGGCCGCAACCCATCCCCAGTCTGCGGGGGCAATGGGTTGCCAGTAAAAAACGCCGACAAAGGTCATCGCAATGGCGCCGGTCGTTGCGGTCCAGAAAAGCGAGGTTGTGGTGCTATCGGCGCGGGCCACATAGCGGGTTAGCAGGCCGTAGCTGGCAAACATCAGCGCGCCGGTCAGGGCGATAAGGGCGCCGGGCGACAGCATGCCCGCGCCCGGGTCGAGGATGATCAGAACGCCGACAAAGCCGATGCCGATGCCGACCCAGCGCCGCCAGCCGACATGTTCGCCCAGCACCGGGCCGGAAAGGGCGGCGATCATCAGCGGGAAAGAGGCAAACAGCGCGTGGGTCTCGATCAGGCCGAGCAGCACGAAGGCGGTGACGGTAAAGCAGACTTCGGCGGCGAGCAACAGGCCACGCAGGGCTTGCTGCGCGGGAAAGACGGTGGTGGCGGCGGCGCGGATACCGCCGGGGCGCCGGGCGGCGGACAGCAGCACGAAGGCGGCGAAAAACCAGTAGCGGATCATCACCACCATGATCACGTTATAGCGCGCGGCGACGTGGCGTGACAGGGCGTCCATGACCGCGAATACCGCCGTGGCAGCGATCATCAGCAGGATGCCTTTGGTCGGATTATTCTGCATCGGCAAGGCGTCCGACGCTCATATGGCGTTTGCGGCCGAAACCGGGCTGGCGTTGGACCCGAAAACCGGCGTCCGAGAGGGCGCGGCGTACATGCCCGGCGGCGGTATAGGTGGCAAAGCTGCCGCGCGGGGCGGTATGAGCGGCGACCTGGCGCATCAGTTCCGGGGACCAAAGGTCGGGGTTCTTTGCCGGGGAAAACCCGTCGAGGAACCAGGCATCGGCGCGCTCTGGCCACAGCGGCAGGGTCCGGGCGGCATCGCCGGGGATGATCTCGACGTTCAGATTTGCGAGCGTAAAGCGGCGGGCGCCCTGACGCCAAGCGGCAAGGAAAGGTTCGGCGATCCCGGCCAGTTCGGGAAAGGCGGCAAGGGCGCGGGCGATGTCGGCCGGCGCCATGGGAAAAGCCTCAAACGAGGTAAACCGGACGCGCCCCGGCCCGGCCCAGGCCGCCGCCAGGGCCAGCATGTTCAGCCCGGTGCCAAAGCCCAGTTCGGCCACATGAAAACCGTCGCAGAGCCGGGCGGGCAGTCCGTTGCCGGCCAGGAAAGTGTGGCGGGTCTCCTCCAAGCCATTTTCAAGGCTGAAATAGGGGTCGTCAAAGCGGGCGGAGACCGGCACCTCGCCGGGTTTCCAAGCTACTTCTGCGCTCTGGTCGTTTGCCATGGATCGTCCTACAACAGCTGCGCTGACAATGGGGAAAGGACCGGGCCTTGGCAATCACCGATGTTACCATTCATGGGGCGGGCATATTTGGCCTGTGCACGGCCTGGGCCTGTGTGAAACGCGGGGCACGGGTGCGGATTGTCGACCCGAACGGGCCGGGCGCCGGGGCGTCTGGCGGGCTGGTCGGGGCGCTGGCGCCGCACACGCCGGAGCTGTGGAACGACAAGAAACAATTTCAGTTGGAGAGCCTGCTGATGGCCGAGGGTTTCTGGGCCGAGATTGGAGAAGTCTCGGGGATGGATCCCGGATACCAGCGCTCGGGCCGGGTGCAGGTGGTGGTGAATGCGCGCGGCGTCGGGTTGGCCCGCGAGCGGGTCGCGCAGGCCCGGGTGCTGTGGCATGGGCAGGCCGCATGGCAGGTTCATACGCAAAACCCAGCGCCGGGCTGGGCGCCGGAAAGCCCCACCGGGGTGTGGGTTCATGACACGCTAAGTGCGCGCATGGCGCCGCGCATGGCGGGCGCGGCGCTGGTTGGGGCGCTGGGCGCGCGGGGGGTGCGGGTCGAGGCCGAGGCACCGGAAGGTGGCGTGCATATCTGGGCGACCGGGGTTGCCGGGCTGGTCGCCCTTTCCAGGCAGTTGGACCACGAGGTCGGCAATGGGGTCAAGGGGCAGTCGGCAGTGTTCAGGCATGATGCGCGTGACCTGCCGCA
>CAYSBG010000057.1:0-9255 GCA_964429125.1 uncultured Aliiroseovarius sp. | reverse complement strand
GACAATGACGAGATTGCCGAGCGACTGTATGATGCATCCGATGAATTCATGGCCGCCAAAGCCGCCGATTTCGGCCCCGAGACCATGCGCTCGATCGAAAAGCAGGCCTTGCTGCAAACCATCGACGCCAAATGGCGCGAGCATCTTTTGACGCTCGAACATCTGCGCTCGGTTGTTGGTTTCCGTGGCTACGCCCAGCGCGACCCGCTGAACGAATACAAGACCGAGGCCTTTCAGCTTTTTGAAAACCTGCTGAACGCGCTGCGGGAGGACGTGACCAAACAGCTTTCGCAGGTCCGCCCGATGAGCGAAGAAGAACAAGCGGCGATGATGCAGCAATTGCTGGAGCAGCAAAAGGCGATGATGCAGCAGGCGGCACCGTCCGGCGACAACGCCCCGGCCAAGGCGTTTGACGAGGCCGACAAATCGACCTGGGGCAACCCTGGACGCAACGATCCCTGCCCGTGTGGGTCCGGGAAAAAGTTTAAACATTGCCATGGACGGCTGGTATAAGTTTAAACTCTTCCGAAAATACCCGGCTAAAGTTTAATGATTCGCAACAATAACGTTGTTCAGGGGTCTCTGTTTCGCAGAGACCCCTTTGCAACTGTGACCCAATTCGGGCATCAATTTGGCGGGTCTCTGTAACCCTCTGAAAAGACGCCATTCTGTCTTTCGGATAATTCCACACCCCCTCCCCACCCAAGTCGCATTTACCCGCCATTCTCTTCTCAAGGACAAGTTCGAGGAGAGTATCATGCCTGTAAGCATCGCAAAACTAAGGCTAATTACCGGGGCAGTCGTTGTTGTTGCCGCCGGTGGGTCGGGTTTCTACATGCAAATGACCAAGCCGAACACCCCGGTTCAGGCGAGTTCTCAAATGCGTGTCCAGACCGAAACTGTTGGCGTGGCTTCATCGGCAAATCAGGGCCCGCTCGCCCCCGTTTCCTTGTCCGAGAAGGACACTTCGCCGGTTACCCGCGCCGCTGCCCAGCCGGTCTTTTTACTGCCGGATATCGCACCTGTTCTGCCTGTCCCTGTCCGTCCTGAGATCGGGTCACTCACCCCGATTTCTGCGGATATATCAGAGACTTCTACCGATTCACCGGGTATCTCCCCAGCCGTCGACTGCGAGGTTGGATTTACCGCCAATGCCGCGCCTGGCGCGATGGTCAATCTCACCCTTGAGGCGCCGTGTTACGCCAATCAGGCCGTCGATATTTTCCACGCCGGCACCCGCTTTACCACGCTGTTGGACGACCGTGGTCTGATGCAGATTTCGGTTCCAGCGCTGGAGGAAGACGCCTTCTTCAACGCATTGTTCACCGACGGCCGCACGGAAGCCACCGACATCCTCATGCTGACCGCACAGGACTATCAACGCTACGCGCTGTTCTGGAAAGGCGAAACCGGGTTTACCCTTAACGCATTGGAAAATGGGGATAATTACGGAGATCCAGGCATGGTAAGCGCCGAGCAGCCCTATGATGTACAGCGCGCGATTGCGGGCGAAGGCGGGTTCTTTTCGGCGCTAGGTGCAAGCCCGTCGGCCTATCAAACCGTTGTCTATTCCTGGCCGCTGCGGCTTGGCGATTCCGGCCCGCGCCCGGACCTGAATATAGAGGCCGAGATTCTCCAAGCCAATTGCGGCACTGAAATTACAGCAACTCTACTGACCACAGAGTTGAACCGAACCCCCAAAACCGTCCCCCTGTTCATGGATGTTCCGGGGTGTGATTCGGTTGGGCAAATTCTGGTATTGAAAAACCCATCGCTACCCGTGAGTATCGCCACCAACTGAGGCGGTCCGGGGCGTGAAACATGAACTTCCTGCGAGCGGCGATCTGCGCCGCTCTTTTCTTGCAGCTATTACCCTTCGCAGGTATTGCCGAAGACGCAACCCTGATTTCGCGCGATGGCTCTATCGAGTTAAGCGGTGATCTGCTGGGGTATGACGGCGAGTTTTACCGGATTGAAACCGAGTATGGCGTGCTGACAGTTGATGGCTCCGGCGTCACTTGCGACGGTCCTGGCTGCCCCCAACTTGGCGCGTATGTTGCCCGCCTGACCTTTTCCGGGGCGGCGGAGATTACCGATGTATTGCTACCCGCGCTCATCGAAGGTTTTGCCCTGCGCCGCAACTATCGGATAGAACGGACTGCGCTGAACGAAGGCTTACTCTATACTTTGTTTGAACGCGGCGAGGTCGGGAATAAAGCCGCGGAAATCAACATCTTACGCACCTCTTCCGGCAAAGGGTTCACCGATCTTCTTGACGAGCGCGCGGATTTCGCGCTTTCGTTACGCGAAATCCGTCCAACCGAGGTAGCGCACGCCAAAGAGGCGGGGCTGGGCAACCTGACCAACGCACGTCAGGCACGTGTCATCGCGTTGGATGCCTTGGTTCCGGTGGTTGCCAGCGCAAACCCCTTACGCAAGATTTCCCTCGCAGAGTTGCGGGAAATTTACACTGGAAAAATTACTAACTGGTCAGAAATTGGCGGAGAGAACGCACCCATCACCGCATATCTTACGCAGGACAACGTGGGGTATTCCGGCCGGTTTCTTGCAACGATGCTGAGCGGCAAAGCCCCTGCGGCGCAGGTTGTGCGCCTGGCCTCAAATCATGCCCTGACCGACGCGGTTGCCCGGGATCCGTTCGGCATTGGCATTGCCAGTTTTGCCCAACCCGGCGCGGCAACCATCCTCACCCTGACTGGCGCGTGCGGCTTCGAAGTGGTACCAAGTGCGGCGTCGATCAAGGCCGAAGACTACCCTTTGACCGCCCCGCTTTACCTTTACCTGCCAGCCCGCCGGTTACCAAAAATCGGCCGGGAATTCTTGACCTATCTACGGACCGGGGCGGCGCAAATGGTGGTGCGCCGTACGGGTATGGTTGACCAGAGGCCGGGTGAATCCGGAATAGCCGCACAGGGCCGACGCCTGGCCAACGCAATTATTGCCGCCGGTGAAGAAGTGACGCTTGCGGATCTCCAGGAAATGGCGACGCTCATGGCAGATACCAGCCGGCTTTCGGTAACTTTCCGGTTTCGTGACGGATCCAGCAATCTGGATGCGCCTTCCCTGTCCAACATCGGGCTTTTGGCCCATGCGCTCGAAGCGGGGCGGTATGACGACCGGGTGCTGCACTTTGTCGGTTTCAGTGATGGGCAAGGGGATGCCGGAGCCAACAAGCGCCTGGCCCTGCGCCGCGCCCGCGCGGTTCTAAAGGCAGTGCGTGAGGCGGCCGAAACCCTAAGTGATGGACAAATCGACATGCGGGCGGAAGCCTTTGGCGAAGCCCTGCCGATGGCCTGTGACGACACACCCTGGGGGCGGCAGGTTAATCGGCGCGTCGAAGTCTGGCTGCGGTGAATACTTTACAAATACCCTTCGGCACGAAAGCTGAGTTCGCAGGCTTTGCCGATGATCAGATGGTCGTGTAGGGTCAGGCCCAGCGCCTCGGCCGCCGCTTCGACTTGCTGGGTCATGGTGATGTCGGCCTCTGACGGAGTCGGGTCGCCAGACGGATGGTTATGCACCAGGATCAGCGCCGAGGCATTCAGCTCCAAAGCCCTTTTGACCACCTCTCGCGGATAAACCGGCACATGGTCAACCGTGCCATTGGCCTGTGCCTCGTCCGCGATCACGATGTTCTTGCGGTCAAGGTAAAGCACGCGAAACTGCTCTGTTTGACGGTGTGCCATTGTTGTGTGGCAATATGTCACCAACGCATCCCACGAAGAAACAACCGGACGTCCGATTACCTTGGACCGGGCCAGCCGGTGAGCGGCAGCTTCGACGATCTTGAGTTCGGACATTACCGCCTCGCCAACGCCTTTGACTTGCAAGAGGCGTTCTGCCGGCGCGGAAACAACGGCGTTGAAGGTGCCGAATTGCGTCAGCAGGGCATGGGCGATCGGTTTGACGTCGCGACGTGGGATTGCACGAAACAGGACCAGTTCGAGGATCTCGTAATCCGGCATCGCCTCGGCACCTCCGGCCAGAAATCGCGCGCGTAGGCGTTTGCGATGATCGCGGATATAAGAAGGCAGGCGTCCGGTTATCGGAGTCGCCAGTGCTTCGTCACGATCAAACCGCAATTGCGGTTGTTCCCTGAAATGCTGTGCCCCATTGCTCATATTCCCAGCATCGGCCATGGTGGTTAACAGGACGTTAAGGCAGAGGAAAAAATGAGACGGACGGCGTTGGTTTTCGACGGGCACAACGATGTGCTGTTGCGCATGTGGGAGGCAGGTGGACGCAGCGCCGTTGCGGCGTTTGCCAAGGGCGATAAAGGCCACATTGACCTGCCGCGCGCGCGCAAGGGCGGCTTTGGCGGCGGGTTCTTTGCCATATATGTGCCCTCGCCGGGGGATGACGAGGATGGGTTCGAGGACATGGCGCAGCCAAGCTATGACTTACCGCTACCCGAGCCGGTTTCGCAAGCGGATGCGCTGCCGGTGGTCCTGGGGCAGGCGGCGATCCTGATCGAAATGGAGCGCCAAGGGCAGGTGAAGATTTGCCGCTCTACCGCCGATTTGCGTGCTTGTTTCAAAGGCGGGCGAATGGCCGCGATCATGCATATGGAAGGCGCCGAGGCGATTGACCCGGACTTTCACGCGTTGGATGTGCTGCATGCGGCCGGATTGCGCTCGCTTGGCCCGGTCTGGAGTCGCCCAACCATTTGGGGTGAAGGCGTGCCGTTCCGCTTTCCGTCGGACGGCGATACCGGCGGCGGGCTGACAGAAGCCGGGAAGAACCTTGTCCGCGCCTGCAACAAACGTCACATCATGGTGGACCTGTCACACATGACCGAAGCCGGGTTTTGGGACGTAGCGGCGATAAGTGACGCACCGCTGGTGGCGACGCATTCAAATGCCCACGCCCTGTGCGCCAGTGCGCGCAACCTGACCGACAAACAGCTGGCGGCAATAACCGAAAGCGGTGGCATGGTCGGGCTGAACTTTGCCACGGCGTTTCTGCGGGAAGACGGACAGATGAAGGCGGACGTACCGTTAGAAACCATGTTGCGCCATTTGGATCATTTGATGGGTATCCTTGGCGAGGATGGTGTCGGGCTTGGCTCGGATTTTGACGGGGCGCAGGTGCCCGAAGCCATTGGCGATGTGGCCGGGCTTCCGGTGCTGATTACCGCCATGCGTGATCATCAATATGGTGAAGCGCTGGTTGAAAAACTGTGTCACGGCAACTGGCTGCGGGTGCTGGACAAAACCTGGGAGTAGGGTGGGCGATGACGCCCACCCTACGTTCAAGCGACCCTATCGCCTTTTTTCGCGACCATTGTGCGATTGTCCACGGCAGGCAACATTCGCCCCGGGTCGCGCGTGACCATCACATCAATGACGCTGGGACGCCCGGTTTCGGCGAAAGCAGCGGCAAGAGCGGCGGGCAGGTCGTCGGGTGTGTCAACGCGCACCCCATGACAGCCCATGGCTTTGGCAACTTGGGCGTAATTGGTCTCGCTCAGGTCCGAGGATTGGTAGTTTCCTTCGCCGTACATCAGGTGCTGAAGCGCTTTGACATAGCCAGACGCCGCATTGTTCACGACGATCACGGTCAGCCCGAGTTCCATGCGTCGGGCAGTTTCCAACTCGCCCAAAACCATGTTGAAACCGCCGTCTCCGGTAAGGCCAACAACCGGCGTTTTCGGGCGAGCCAAAGCTGCGCCCATAGCGCCGGGCAGGCCATAGCCGATCGAGGCAAAGCCGCGGTCGGGGACAAAAGTACGCCCGGCCTGTTTGCTGTCAAACACCAGCCCGCCCCAGTGCGCGGCAAAGCCGCCGTCCGCTACCAGGATGCCATCGGCGGGCAAGGCGCGGTTGATCTCGGTGATCAGGCGGGCCATGTGCACCGGGGTTTCGTCGGAATAGAGCCGCTCGGCCACGTCTTCGCGCCATTTTTCCATACGCGCCGGGACTTGCCGGGCCCAGGAGCTACGCGCGTCTGCGCCATCATCCAACGCCGCCGCAATATCGGCCAAACCAGCCTTGGCATCCCCCCAAAGCTTTAGCGCGGGCTGAAAGGTGCGTCCCATTTCTTCGGCGAGGCTGTCCAGGTGGATGACCTGAGCGTCGGGGCCGGGAATAGTATAGCGTTTGGTGGCAATTTCGCCCAGCTTGCAGCCTACGACCAGCAGGCAGTCCGACTCGGCGATCATGTCGTTGGCGATGCGGTCATAGCGGCCAAACAGCCCGGCAGACAGGGGGTGGTCGCAAGCAATCGCCCCCTTGCCGGTAAGCGTATGCGCCACCGGCATTCCCGCCTTTTCAGCAAGGTCAGAGACCTCTTTCCACGCCTGCGAGATATGGATGCCGCCCCCGACAAGCATCATCGGACGCTGCGCCTTAGACAGCATTTGGGCCGCGTTAGAGACGCTTTCAGCGTCGGGACGGCAGCGCATTGCGGGTATGGATTGATGCGCGGGATCGGTGGTGAAATCATCGGCGGTAAAGGTATGGGTGCCGTGGGCCACATCCTCGGGTACCACCACGCAAACCGGACCGGGGCGGCCCGACGTGGCCACAGCAAATGCGCGGCTTATCGCTTCGGGAATACGGTGCGTGGCCTCGACCCGAATCAGCTCTTTGCAGGCAGGGCGCAGAATCCGCACCTGTTCGGTTTCCTGAGTCATGTTCTTGCCGGCGTGATCGCGGTGGGCGTCACCGACAATGGCGACCAGGGCGGTGCCGGCGTTGAGCGCCTCGACCAGACCGGTTACCAGATTGGTCGCCCCCGGTCCCAACGTTGCGTCAACGACACCGACCCGGTTCGAGACCTTGGCATAGGCATCAGCGGCAAACACGGCGCAGCGTTCGTCGTTGATCAGGTTATGGTTAATACCCAACCGGCGCGCAGCATCGTAGAACGGCAAAAGCTGAAAGCCGCCCATGCCGAACATCGGGCCGATTTCATGGGCCAGAAGGGCGCGGGCGATGGCCTCGCCGCCAGTCATTTCATTGGTCTCGCTCATTGCGTCATCTCCTGCGCCGCCTGTTTGATCATGTCTTCGGTCACCCGCATCTGGTTTTCGAGGTTCGGCGCGTAGGCAATCAGCGAGCGTGGCGCGCCAAGGCGGCGAACCCGGGCGCCGGGCACGGCTTCGGCGACGCTGGCGGCAACCTCGCCGCCAAAACCGCCGACCTGCACGCTTTCGTGGGCCACGATCAGGCGTCCGGTTTTTTCGACCGACGCAACAACGGCTTCTTTGTCCCATGGCCAGAGCGAGCGCAGGTCGATGATTTCGGCGCTGAGGCCCTGATCGGCGAGCGCATCGCCCGCCTCGACGCACAGATTGGCGGTGTCGGACCAGCTGACGATGGTCACATCACTACCTTCGCGGCGAATGGCAGCTTTGCCAATTTCGACATCAAGGGCAGTGTCGACTTCGCCTTCCATGCCCCAGATGTTTTTGTGCTCAAAATAAACCACCGGATCGTCCGAGGCGATGGCGGCCTTCATCAGCGCGTAATTGTCCTGCGGTGTGGCCGGGCAGACCACGACAAGGCCCGGAATATGCGTATACCAGCTTTCCAGCGACTGGCTGTGTTGCGCGGCAGAGGAACGCCACATGCCGGTGGGTTTGCGAATGATCATCGGCGCACGCGACTGGCCGCCGAACATGAACCGCGCCTTGGCGATCTGGTTGACCAGTTCATCCGTCGCGCAGAGTGCGAAATCGGAAAAGCGCATCTCGACCACCGGGCGGGTGCCAACCATAGCGGCGCCAAAGGCCGCACCCATAATTGCCGCCTCGGAGATCGGCGTGTCCACGACCCTGTCTTTGCCAAATTCATCCTGAAGGCCGAGATACTGACCGAAAACGCTGCCTCGGCCCAAGTCTTCCCCCACACACCAGACGGTTTCGTCCGCCTGCATGGCTTCGCGCAACGCCTCGCGGGAGGCTTCGACATACGTCATCATCCGGGTCATCAAAAAGCCTCCTTGGCGGGAGATCCGATATCCTGAATATCGGTGAATGCGGTATTGTCAGGTGGAAACGAAGTTACCGCTGCTTGTTTCAGAAACGCGGCCATTTCGGCCTGGGCCGCGTCGTGAAGTGTCTCTAATTCGGCCGTGCTGACACCCATTGCGCCAAGGAGCGCCCTTTGACGGGTGATCGGGTCATCGGTTTGCTTGTGGCGCTCGACCTCGCCTTCCGGCCGGTAGGCGGCCTGGTCAAACGAGGTATGGCCAGTTTGGCGATAGGTGCGTGCGTGCAGGAATTCGGGGCCATTTCCGGCGCGAATGCGCGCCACCATTTCGTCTGCGGCACGCGCCACGGCTTCGACATCGTTGCCATCCACTGTGGTCACCGGTAGCCCCAACGACGCGGCGCGCGCGCCGGGTCCATCACCCCCGGTGACGGTGCGCGTCGAGGTTGTGGCGCTCCACTGGTTGTCTTCGCAGACGAATAGTACCGGAAGCTCAAACACCACCGCCCAATTCAGACCCTCAAGAAACGGGCCGCGATTGACCGCGCCGTCGCCAAAAATATCTACCGCGATACGGTCCGAGCCCAAGAGCTTGAGCCCATGCGCGGCGCCGGCACCGATAGTGATGTTTGCGCCAACCACACCGTTTGCACCCAACATGCCGACGTTGAAATCGGCGATGTGCATGGAGCCACCTTTGCCGCCGCAACACCCACCCTCCCGGCCCAAGAGTTCGCGGTACATTTCCAAAGGATCGGCGCCCTTGGCAAGGGTATGCCCATGTCCGCGATGGGTGGAAAGCAGGATATCATCGCGGCGCAACGCCTGCATGATACCAGCTGCACAGGCTTCCTGCCCAATTGAGGGATGGATCGCGCCCAAGACCAGCTTGTCACGTTCCGCAGCAAGGATCGCGTGTTCCTCAAAAGCACGGATCCGTTCCATCATCGTTAGAAGTGCCAGACTCGCTACCTTGTTGTCGCCAATATCAGCCATTCTTCTGACCCTCCCTGTCAAATAATCTGCTGCGCAGGATGTCGACTTCTTTTCGCAAAGCCGGAACCAGATCACGCGTGAGACGTTCCTGGCCCATGCGGGTGTCGATTGCGCCGATTGCCAGGGCTGCGACCAGTTCGCCACTGCGGGTCGTAACCGGCAGAGCGATGGCCGAGGTGCCCTCGACAACCCGGCCGCGGTTTAATGCATAGCCCCGTTTGCGAAACGCGGCGGCTTCGGTTTCGAGCGTCGCTTCGTCCATTCCGTATTCGGCCAGCCACCCCCGGTTAACCCGGCAAGCAGC
>CAYSBG010000056.1:0-9275 GCA_964429125.1 uncultured Aliiroseovarius sp. | reverse complement strand
GGCTTCACCTTGGGCGGTCATCGGCTCCTCAGCCTGTACCGCGCCCTCCCTTCTAAGGCATTAACCTTAACATATCCTTACCTTCACCCTTCATCTTGGTAAAAATACCTCACGGGGGTCCGGGGGTGTGAAACCCCCGGCTCTTCCAACAAAAAGGAACGCGCCATGTCTATCAAACTCCATTGCTTCGGAGAAAGCGGCAATGCCTACAAGGCGGCGCTCACTTTGGAGCTTTCCGGGCTCGAATGGGAGGCCGCCTATGTGGACTTCTTCAAAGGCGGCACCAAAACCCCGGCGTTCCTGGTGCTCAATTCCATGGGCGAGGTGCCGGTGATGGAGGATGGCGATATCATCCTGAGCCAATCCGGCGTCATTCAGGATTATGTCAGCTCCAAATCCGGCAAGCTGGGCGGGCGCAGCGCAGCGGAGCGGCGCGAGATCCTGCGCTGGCAATTCTGGGATAACCACAAAATGTCCTCGCCCGCCGGCATGACCCGCTTTCTGCTGAACTTCCTGCCAAAGGACAAACGCCCGGTCGAGGTGATCGAGTTCACCCAGGCCCGCCTGAAAACCGCCTATATGGTCTTGAACAACGAACTGGCCGACAAAGATTGGCTGGTGGGCGAACAGATCACCATCGCCGACATTTCCTGTGCAGGGTACCTGTACTATCCCGAGCCGTTCGGTTTTGACCGTGCGGATTGGCCGCATATCGACGCCTGGCTGGACCGTATCGCGGCCACACCCGGCTGGAAACCCCCCTATGAACTGATGCCCGGCAGCCCCGCTGACCGCGCCTGAGAAGGAGAGACCCGATGAACGAAGCCTATATTTACGATGCCGTGCGCAGTCCGCGTGGCAAGGGCAAGAAAGACGGAACACTCCATGAAGTGCCCGCCGTGCGCCTGTCTGCTCTTGCACTCAATGCCCTGAAAGAGCGCAATAACCTGGAAGGCCACGCGGTCGAGGACGTGATTTGGGGCAATGTGACCCAGGTCGGCGAACAAGGCGCCTGCCTGGCGCGCTCTGCGGTGCTGTATTCCGACCTTGACGAACGCATCCCGGGCGTTTCGGTGAACCGTTTCTGCGCTTCGGGGCTTGAGGCCGTGAACATGGCCGCCAACCAGGTGCGCGGCGGGGCTGGCGACGCCTTCATTGCCGGTGGCGTAGAAAGCATGAGCCGGGTACCCATGGGCAGCGATGGCGGCGCCGTGGCTGCCGACCCGCACCTGGCGATGCGCATCTATTTCGTGCCACAGGGCATCTCTGCCGACATCATCGCCACCAAATACGGCTTTAGCCGGGATGAATGTGACGCATTGGCGGTTGAAAGCCAGAAACGCGCCGCCGAGGCCCGCGCCGACGGGCGCTTTGGCGGCACCATCTTTACGGTCCGGGACCAAAACGGCCTGCCGATCCTCGATCAGGACGAAATGATCCGTGCGACCGATATGCAAACACTCGGCGGGCTGAATGCGTCGTTCAAGGCGATGGGCGAGCAGATGCCCGGCTTTGACGCGGTTGCCCTGATGAAATACCCCGAGTTGGAGCGCATCAACCATGTGCATCACGCCGGCAATTCCTCGGGCATTGCCGACGGCGCCGCCGCGATCCTGATTGGCAACAAGGAATTTGGCGCGCGCCACGGGCTGAAACCCCGCGCCCGTATCCGCGCCACGTCGCGCGTTGGCACCGACCCGACCATCATGCTGACTGGCCCGGTCCCTGCCACCGAGCGAGTGCTCAAAGCCGCCGGAATGGAATTTGGCGATATTGACCTGCACGAGGTAAACGAGGCCTTTGCCGCCGTGGTCCTGCGCTTCCAGCAATATTTCAACGCCGATATGGACAAGGTTAACGTCAATGGCGGCGCCATTGCCATGGGCCACCCGCTGGGCGCCACCGGGGCGGTGATCCTGTCGACCCTGCTGGACGAGCTGGAACGGCGCGACCTTGAAACCGGACTGGCAACGCTTTGTATCGGTAGCGGCATGGGCGCTGGCACCATCATCGAGCGCGTCTGATGCCAAAACTCGACCTCGCCTCCCTGCCGGTAAAAACCGGCTCGGGCTATCCCGGCCACCGCGCCGCGCTTATGGACGGGCGCAGCCAGATTGCTGTGGGCGATGCCGGTGGGCTGACCCAGTTTGGCGCCAATATCGTCATTCTGGCCCCTGGCGCGCTGTCGTCCCTGCGCCATTGGCACGCACAGCAGGACGAAATCCTGGTGGTGCTGAACGGCCACCCGACGCTGGTGGACGATAGCGGCGAAACCCCGCTGGCGCCCGGCGACGTGGCGACCTTTCCCGCAGGTGAGGCCAACGGCCACCACCTGATCAACAAAACTGACGAGGACGCCCGATTTTCTGTCGTCGGCACCCGCACCGCGACCGAGACCGCCTGGTATTCGGACGAGGACATGATGGTGACCAGCGACGACAAGGGCTTCCATTTCACCCGAAAAGACGGCTCGCCACTGGATGATGGCAAGCGCGAAGGAGACAGATAATGAGCGATTTCACCTATGAACTGGACGCCGACGGCGTCGCCACCATCACCTGGGATTGCGTCGGCAAGTCCATGAACGTGATGAGCTTTGAAGCTTTTGAAGACCTCAATGCCATGATCGACACGGGCCTGGGCGACGCGGCGGTCAAAGGTATCATCATCACCTCGGGCAAAGACAGCTTTGCCGGGGGTATGGACCTGAACGTGCTGGCCCAGCTCAAGGCCAATGCGGGCGACGACCCGGCGCGCGGCGTGTTTGACGGCGTCATGCACATGCACGACATCCTGCGCAAGATCGAACGCGCCGGGATGGACGCCAAGACCAACAAGGGCGGCAAGCCCGTGGTCGCAGCACTCACCGGCACCGCCATGGGGATCGGCCTGGAAATCCCCCTGGCCACCCACCGGATTTTCGCCGCTGATAACGCAAAGGCCAAGATTGGCCTGCCGGAAATCATGGTCGGCATCTTTCCCGGCGGCGGCGGCACCACCCGGCTGATCCGCAAGCTGGGCACCATGGCCGCAGCGCCTTACCTGCTTGAAGGTAAAGCACTTTCCCCGGAAAAGGCCGCCAAGGCCGGGTTAATCGACGAGGTTGTACCGGCTACCGATTTGCTGCGCCGCGCCAAGGAATGGGTGCTGAATGCCACGGATGCCGACATTCTCAAACCATGGGACGCCAAGGGCTATAAAATGCCCGGCGGCGCCCCCTATACTCCGGCCGGTTTCCAGACATTTGTTGGGGCCAACGCAATGATCATGGGCAAGACCCAAGGCGTTTTCCCGGCAGCCAAGGCGTTGCTGGCCTGCGCGTACGAAGGCGCGCTGGTGCCGTTTGACACGGCGCTGAAGGTCGAGGCACGCTGGTTCACCAGCGTCATAATGAACCCGTCCTCCACCGCCATGATCCGCAGCTTGTTCATCAACAAGGGCGCGCTGGAAAAAGGTGCGGTGCGGCCCAAGGACGTGGCCGACCAGCGGGTCAGCAAGGTCGGCGTTCTGGGCGCGGGCATGATGGGCGCGGGCATCGCCCTGGTTTCGGCTTTGGCCGGGATCGAGGTGGTGCTGCTGGATCAGGCACAGGACGCCGCCGACCGCGGCCGCGCCTATAGCGAAAGCTACATGGACCAGGGCATCAAACGCGGCAAGGCCACCCCGGAGAAGAAAGCCGCCGTGCTGGGCCGTATCACCGCAACCACCGACTACGCCGCGCTTGGCGGATGTGACCTGATCGTCGAGGCAGTGTTTGAAGACCCGGCGATCAAGGCCGAAGTCACCCGCAAGGTCGAGGAGGTCGTGGGCGAGGACTGCATCTTTGCCACCAACACCTCGACCCTGCCGATCAGCGATCTGGCCAAGGCCAGCAAGCGCCCCGAGCAATTCATCGGCATTCACTTCTTCAGCCCGGTCGAACGCATGATGCTGGTCGAAATCATCAAGGGCAAGCAGACCGGCGACCGCGCCGTGGCCAAGGCGCTCGATTTCGCCCGCCAGATCCGCAAGACCCCGATCGTGGTCAACGATGCGCGGTTCTTCTATGCCAACCGCTGCATCATCCCTTACCTGAACGAAGGCATCCGCATGGTTGGCGAAGGGATCGAACCCGCGCTGATCGAACATGGCGCGCGGCTGCTGGGCTTCCCGGTTGGTCCCTTGCAACTGGTCGATGAAACGTCGATTGATCTGGCGGTGAAAATCGCCAAGGCAACCAAGGCGGCGATGGGTGGGGCCTATCCCGACGACACCGTCGACGAAGTGGTCTTCTGGCTGGCCGATGAAGGCCGGATGGGCCGCAAGGCCGGTGCGGGGTTTTATGATTACGACCAAAGCGGCAAGCGCACGCAACTGTGGCCCGGTCTGCGCGACAAATACCCGTCCCTGGCCGATCAGCCGGACGTGACCGAGGTGCAGCACCGCCTGTTGTTTGCCCAGGTGCTGGAAGCCGTGCGCGCGCTCGAAGAGGGCGTGTTGGAGGACATCCGCGAGGGCGATGTCGGCGCCGTTCTGGGCTGGGGCTTTGCGCCGTGGTCGGGCGGGCCGTTCAGCTGGCTTGACATCCTGGGCGCGGCCAGGGCGGTCGAGATCTGCGAAGATCTTGAAGCCCGCTACGGCGCACGTTTCGCGGCCCCCAGGCTGCTCAGGGAAATGGCCGACAAGGGCGAAGGCTTTTACCAGCGGTTCATGGGCGAAGCCAAAGCCGCATAAGGCATTGAATATCAATAAAAGGGCGCCGCATTCCGGCGCCCTTTTGTTTGGCCCGCCGTCACGCGGCGCGGGGCCAGGCATTGTCCCCATCGCCCGTTTCGCCAACAAGCATCTGGCGCGCCTCGGCCATATCCAGCACGTTAAAGAATTTCGACACCAGGCGCGGCGCCGCGTATTGGCCGGCATCCGGGCAATGAAACAATGCGCCGCTATTGCCCCAAACCAACTCCTCTTCGTCAAAGATCAACGTGACAATCTCGACCTTGCGCGCCTTGGCATTGGCCCATTCAACCCCGCGCCACCCGGCCAGGGCGGCGGCAGGAAGCAAGGCCAAAGCGTTATCATGAATTGCCTCAAGGCCCGGCAGTTCCAGCAACATGTGCTGCCCCGGCATCAGCACCATTTCCGCGCAATTATCCAGCACCCCGCCGGGCACATTCACCACCCGAACCGGGCGGATTTCTTCGCGATGGATGGCCCGGATTTCCCGCAAGCCACCGTCAAACGTGAACACCGCATCGCCACGCGTCAGGCTTTCTACCGGGCGCCAGCCCGGTGCGGCCTCAACCTTGGTGCCCTGGATGAAACCCGAGCGTGACAGGGCAGAGGGAAACAGAGCGGCCTCGACATCGACCATATCTGCGGCAGTAAAGGCGGTGGCGGCTTGCATGAACATGTGGGTTCTCCTTGGTTGCTGTCAGGTGCCTTGAAAGGCGATGCACCAAGCAGAGGCACGAATTTTGCCATGATTTCGCCCGAATTCCGACCATTATGTGGCATCATTTCGGCAAGTGCGGCAATCCTGTGGCGCAACAGAGACTGTCCACCCAGCCGCGACAATTGTTAAGGAAATGTAAACATTAATGGGCGATTAACCATGATTGTCGCCGCACAAGCGGCGCTACCAGCAGGTGATTCGGGCAGTATTGAGGCAGCAATGCGGGGGTTTTACGCCAGATTGGCCCACCGGCATGCCATTTCAAAAAGTGTATCCGAAGCGGGCAATGTCCCGGGCGCACAATTGTGCCACGATCTCGCGCTCCCTGTCGCCATATTCCATGCGGTAATCGGCCGCCCGTTGCGAACGATTGGCATGGCCCAGTTCCAGCGCAAAGCCCAGATGCGCCTCCAGCGGGGCAATATCCCTTTCCAGATGTTCCAGCCGAATAAACAGATCAGCCCGCTCAACCCCACCGGCATCGACCAGGTAGCTGGCATACGGGTGTCCCTCAAGGCTGGCAGCAATACGCGGGTTGCGCAAAAACCCGGCAAAGTCGCAGGCCTTGGCGATCTGTACGGCGTGATGGGCAAAGCTTTGCCCGCGCAGCCAGGAATAATAGCTCAGAACCCGGTCCCAGGGGTTGCGCACCAGGGTAAAGGTGAACAGCTCGCGCGCCTCGTCCGGGGTAATCAACCCGTCTATATCGGCCAAAGTCGCGTGTTTCCACAGCCGCCCCCGCGCCTGCACGCCCTTGAGCCGGCGCCGACGCTTGACCGCCTTTGGCGTGTCGCCCAGCATGATGTCATCCTTCATCGCCCGCCCCTCCAGCGCCAGCGCCATGGAGGTGCCGCCGGTTTTGGGAATATGCACAAAGATATAGCGTCGCCCGCGCGAGATGATCATGCCCATGGTTTAGCCGGTATCGCCGCGCGCCGCCAGCGCCAGAACCGCCCCGGCCCCGGCAATCAGGCCCATGCCCGCCCAGGCCTGCGCACCGGGCACCTGCCCCCACAACGCCCAACTCCAAAACGCCGCGAACACCAAGAGGGCGTATTCAAACACCGCCACATGCGCAGCCTCTGCCAGCTGATAGGCGCGAAAGATCAGCGCAACCGCGACAATTGCCGCCCCTGCCTGCATCACTGTCAGCCATGCAGCGCTGGCGCTCATCGGCCAGACCCAGCCCCGCCAGATAAACCCGCCTGCCCCCCCGGCCACTTCTTGCGGAAAAAAGTGCAATATGACCACGCCCAACGCCCCCATCCCCAACAGCGCAAGAAAGAACCACAACAACATGGAGAACGCGCTTTCCTGCGCGCAATACTGCCGGGTGACAATTGACCCCAGCGCGTAAAACAGCCCCGCCAATACCGGCAGAAACGAGATCATCCCAAGCCCCTCGGCAAACGGATTCAACACCAACATCACCCCAAGAAACCCCACCAACGCGGCGCCAGTCTGCACCTTCCCCGGGCGTTTCCCCAAAAATACCGCTGAAATCAGCAACACCCATATCGGCGCGGAAAACAGCCCGGCGGCGGTTTCGGACACGCTCAGAAAAGCAAGGCAGCCAAAATAGATCAACATGGAAATCGCGGTCAGACCCCCACGCAGGGCAACCGCCCAACGCCGGTGTGCGCGCAGGCGTATCAGGCCCAAAGCCGCCAACACACCCAACCCGGAAATCGCCAGCACCGCGCGCAGGAAATGAAACTGCCACAAGCCGATATCACGGGCAATCAGGGCAACGAAATTGTCAAATAACCCAAGCATCACCATGGCGCTCAGGATCAGCCCGATTGCCAGCAATTTTCTATCCTGTTGCATCCCTGCGCCCTGCCCTGCGATTGTTGTCCGGCGCCCATTGACCAGCGTCGGGTAAATCGTGTCTTCTCTCTGCGCGACATGCAAGGACGCATGTGGATAGATTCTGAGAATCAGGGGGAATGCATGGGCTGGATGGCGGACGAAATCGGTTTGAACAAGAACGCGGCAAATTTTGTGCCGCTCTCGCCGCTTTCCCATCTCAAGCGTGCGGTGTGCCTGTATCATGAACGCGAGGCGCTGGTGGACCGTGACCGGCGCCTTTCCTATGGCGAGATGTATGCGCGGGTCAGCCGCCTTGCCTCGGCGTTGATGGAACGTGGCATTCGCCCGGGCGACGTGGTGGCGACATTGATGCCCAACACCTTGGCCCATGTCGAGGCCAGCTGGGGCGTGCCTGCCTGTGGCGCGGTGCTCAACACCATCAACATCCGTCTGGATGTGGACACGGTGGCCTATATTTTTGCCCATGGCGCGGCGCGTATGGTGCTGGTCGACAGCGCCTTCCTGCCCCTGGCCGAAGCCGCAATAGAGGCGATGGACGGCGCCGGGCCGGAAATCATCGAAGTGGCCGACCCACAGGCGGGTTTTGCCGCCTCCGGGCGCTATCGGGAATACGAGGACCTGCTGGAAGAGGGCGATCCGCAGTTTGACTGGATCATGCCCGACGACGAATGGGAAAGCCTCGCGCTCAACTATACTTCGGGCACCACCGGGCGGCCGAAAGGTGTGATTTACCATCATCGCGGCGCCTATCTGACCACCATGGGCACGGCGATCAGCTGGCAAATGCCGCTTTTCTCCCGCTATCTGACCATTGTGCCGCTGTTTCATTGCAACAATTGGAACCATGTGTGGATGGTGCCAATGCTGGGCGGCACCATGATCTGTTGCCGTGATGTTTCTGCCGGCACGGTCTATGACGCGATTGCCGACGAGGGTGTCACCCATTTCGGCGGCGCCCCGATCGTGTTGAACATGCTGATCCATGCCCAGGCGGATGAACGCCGCGATTTCGACCATATCGTCAATGTATTCACCGCCGGCGCGCCGCCGCCCGCCGCCACCCTCAAGGCGATCGAGCCGCTGGGCTTCAAGGTCATGCAGGTCTATGGCCTGACCGAAACCTATGGCCATGTCACCGAATGCCTGTGGCAGGGCGGCGATTGGGACGCGCTGCCCGAGGAAGAGCGCTTTGCCATCAAGGCCCGCACCGGGGTGGCTCAACCGATGATGGAAGACATCACCGTGATGGACGCCGAAACCATGACCCAGGTGCCGATGAACGCGGCAACCCCCGGAGAGATCATGATCCGTGGCAATTCGGTGATGAAAGGCTACCTGAAGAACCCCGAAGCCACCGCCGAAGCCTTTGCCGGGGGGTATTTTCATAGCGGCGATATCGCCGTGCAGCACCCGGATTCCTATATCCAGATCACCGACCGGGCCAAGGATATCATCATCTCCGGCGGCGAAAACGTATCCTCGGTCGAGGTTGAGGGCGTGCTGATGCATCACCCGGCGGTCCTGCTTTGCGCCGTGGTTGCCAAACCGGACGAAAAATGGGGCGAAGTGCCCTGCGCCTTTGTCGAACTCAAGCCCGGCGCCTCGGCTGATGCCAAAGAGCTGATGGCATTCGCGCGCGAGAAACTTGCCGGTTTCAAGACTCCGAAAATGGTTGTATTTCAGGAACTTCCAAAGACTTCTACCGGCAAGATTCAGAAATTCGCCCTGCGCGAAACGGCCCGGGCTTTTTAAGACGGGCTGACATGGGACGGACAGGAAAAATTTGCCTCGCCCGGGCGCAGGCTTTGCGCTATCCTTGACGCAGCAGAAATCCGAGCAGACCGATGACAGCCCTGAAGGAATATGAGCGGCTGGAGAGTTCCGGCCTATGGCGCGCCGACGCCGATGCCCAGCGGCGCGAAGTCGTTGTGTCATTGGGCGAGGCGACGCTGACCATTTCCGACCTGACCGGCACCGCCCTTGCGCATTGGTCCCTGCCCGCAGTCCAGCG
>CAYSBG010000055.1:0-9355 GCA_964429125.1 uncultured Aliiroseovarius sp. | reverse complement strand
TGCTTCCTTCCGGACCTGGCCGGGTTGGCGAGGCGCTCGCCCGCGCCAACCTCTCACAGCCCATATAGGCAAGGGGCACGGACTTGGCAAGGGTTGGTTGTGCCCTCACAGCGACAAGTCGAACAACGCATACCCATGCGAGTCCTTGCCGACCAAACGGATTTGACCAGTGCCGGGTCGCGGCAGATGCGCCCGGGCCTTTGGCGCGGAGCGAAACCGCATTGTTGCACGGGGCCGGGGTGCAAATCGCCAATGGTTTTCCAGCGGAATCCGGAGGCTTCCGTGGGCGCGAAAATACGCGATCAACACGTCCTGCATATAAATTGGCGGCAGGGCCAGCGGAGAGACCGGACCAGGGATCGGATAGGCCCCGCCGCCGCCAACCCGATAGGAATTGGTCACCAGAATGAAGCGATCGCCATCGGTGACGGGTTTGCCCTTGTACCGCAAGGATTTGATGCGTCCGGTGTTCTGTCCACGATGGTTGCCATAGAAATCAAAGCGCGCAGGCCGAGAAAGGTCTATGGTGTAGTCGACCCCCAGAACGGTCTCATACAAATAGGCCGGTACTTCTGGCGCTTTGAGATCAACCGTCATCCCCGGCAAGGCCCGGTTGAAAACGCTCGCCGCCCGTTCGAGCCAGTTGAGCAGAAAAGCGCCGGTGATCGGCAGGGCAACCACCCGGTTGGGGAACGGGTACAGGTCTGAAACAGCCGCCAGGGTCAAAGCACCCGCCTTTGTATCGGTGAAATTCCCCGGCCCGCCATACCCGCCAGTCTTGAAGGCGCAGGCGCTGGACAGCAGAGGGATATCCGGCAAGGTGCTGGAGAGTGTGCGGCGCAAATGCCACAATTGGGCGTGCTGGATCAGTTGCACGGCTCGGCTGGGTGCGGCCAGGGCGAAAAATGTATGCAGCGGATGGGCGCAATGGCCCAATGGTTGGGTAAGCCGGGCGCGAATGAGCCGATGCATCGGGCGAATTATGCGCGACACCTGAGCATCTGCAGTGACCATCGCCTTGTCCTCGCCAGTCTTGCGAGGTTTGGAAACCGGGCGCGCAGTCACGGTATGGGCGCGGATGCGCCACCCCTTGCTGCTTCGTACCAGATCAAGGTCGACCAGCCCCAGGTGCGAGCCCCAGAACCCGGCGCTGACCACGGGTTTACCATGGACGCTGCCTTTTACGGGATCCATCACTTGGCATTTGGGCCAGTCGGGGCCGGGAAATACCTGGTGGCGATGGCCGGAAATCACCACGTCGATACCGTCGATTGCCGCCAGGGGAATGGCGGCGTTTTCCATGTTCGGCACATGTTCGATCGCGCCAAGTCCGGTATGTGCCAAGGCGATGATCAGGTCGGCCCCCTGGCGTTTCATGCGCGCCACCGTCTTGCGGGCGCTTTCTATTATGTCCGTGGTGTTGATATGGCAGGCGTTGGATTCAACCTGTGCAACAGAATTCGGCGGTAAAAACCCGACAATGCCGATGCGCAATCGTTGGGGGCGGTTGTTGCGGTCCAACATCGTGCGCTCAAGGATGACATATTCGTCAAACAGCTTTTGACCCGTTCGGGTGCCGGTGGTTTCGCCGAACACATTGGCGCAAACAAAGGGAAAACCTGCCTGGCCGGTCACCGTTTGCAGAAACTCCAACCCTTGGTCGAAATCGTGATTGCCCGGGGCAGCGGCATCATAGCCCAGATGGTTCATGATCTGGATCATCGGGTGGGTGTGCTTTAGCGGGAATGGTAACAGGATCTCGCTGCCGTTGCCGCACAGGAAGTCGCCATTGTCCAACAACAGGCTATTGCCTGATTGTGCGCGGGCCTCGCGGATCAGCGTTGCCGTATGCGCAAACCCGTGCGCAAGCTGCCGCCCCCTTTCACCGGCCTTGCCGCTGGAAGGGCCTTCACCTGTTTCCGGCAAAACCTGCATGTGCAGGTCCGTGGTTGCCATGATCCTCAGGCTTAGTCGTGTGCTGACAGGAGCGTCAGCCAGTTCTTCAACTTTTCCCAAAGCCGTTCCAATACCCCTTGCCGGAATGCCCGGCGCCGTCTTTACACGCCCACCGATTCTGCGATGGTCTGGGCGGTCAAATTTATTCTGTAAGCGAGAATACAAATACAGAAACACAACCACAAGTATAGTAAATGAAAAATCCGGTTCAAGCCACAACATGCTGAAAGTGTTGTAACCGGAAAATGGAGGCGAAATTGCAACAGGCCGAACAGGTAACATTTTCAACCGGGTTGCTGGAACGCGCCGCGCATCTGCGCCAGGACAAAGCGGCGCGGGAACAATTACTGGGCCGCGGGGCCTGTGTTTTACCGCTGTGGCATGGCAAGCCGCTGGTCAATCCTGCCGATGGCAGCCTGGAATTTCTTGCCGCCGACCATCCCGTCCTGCAACAAGCTGGCGAGGCGCCGTTGTTTTTGGGAATGCGAGAAGGCCAGACCCCGGTATTTGCAGCGGATGTTTCGCGTTGGCAACCGCCCGCAGATTCAGCCCCGCGTGATTCGCAGGCATTCCTTGATCAAAGCAGCCAGATACTTGCGCAAAGCAACGGGGCATTTGTCGAATTGCGCACGGTGATGGCGACGTTGGCCCCTGTCGAGGCCGAGATAGCCGCCACGGCACGCTCGATGCTGGCCTGGCATGAAAGCCATCGTTTCTGCGCCGCCTGTGGTAGCCAGAGCCTTTTGGATCAGGGCGGCTGGCAACGTACCTGCCCGACTTGTGAAACGGCGCATTTCCCCCGCACCGACCCCGTTGTAATCATGCTGGTGACCTATGGAAACGCAGTGTTGTTGGGCCGCTCACCCGGTTGGCCAGAACGAATGTACTCGCTGTTGGCAGGTTTTATGGAACCCGGCGAAAGTATCGAAGCCGCGGTGCGCCGGGAAGTGGTCGAGGAAACCGGCGTTGAGGTTGGCCAGGTTACCTATCTGGCCAGCCAACCCTGGCCCTATCCCTCGTCGTTGATGATCGGCTGCCATGGCCATGCGGCAAGTCGCGAGATCACCCTCGATCAGGTCGAAATGGAGGACGCTTTATGGATCTCTCGCGAAGATGTGGCACGCGTGTTTGCCGGGCAACACCCGGATATCGCCCCGCCCCGAAACGGGGCGATTGCAACGTTTTTGCTTGAAAACTGGCTTGCAGACAGGCTTGATTGACGCCAGACTCGCCACCGGACACATGACACGCACAAAATCGCACCCGCACCGAAAGAAAACGCAGAGGGACAGGGCATATATGGAACTGACAGCACGCGAAGATATTGAGGCGCCCCTGGACGAGGTGTTTCGCGCGGTAAGCGATTTTGACAGTTTCGAGCGGGCGATTTTACGACGCGGAGCCGAGGTTTCGCGCACGGATGACCTGCTCCAAAGCGGGGTGGGAATGTGTTGGGATGTGGTATTTGATTTTCGTGGTCGGAGCCGGTTGGCGCAATTGCAACTGGTCGATTTCGCCGCGCCCGATGGCCTCAAGGTTCTGGGCCATTCCGCCGGAATCAAAATAGACTTCCAGGCCGATCTGGTGGCGTTAAGCCGGGCGCGCACCCGGCTGGAAATCCTCACCGACGTTCAGGCCACCAACCTGCCTTCGCGACTGTTGTTGCAACCGCTGCGGCTGGCCCATTCGACCATCCTCAAGCGTTTTCGCAAACGGGTTGCGGTTTTTGCCGGCAAGGTCGAGGACGGTTGGCAAACGCGGCGCGGCGCATGAAACGCTTTAGAAACGCGCCGGGTCAGCCGGATATGTGCCCAAGATTTCGATATTGTTGGTGAAATAATCCAACTCCTCCAGCGCCCGCTGGACGGCGGCGTCCTCAGGGTGGCCCTCGATATCGGCATAAAATCGCGTCGCCGTGAAGGAGCCGTCCACCATATAGCTTTCCAGTTTGGTCATGTTCACCCCGTTGGTGGCAAAACCGCCCATCGCCTTGTAAAGCGCGGCGGGAATGTTGCGCACCTCGAAAACAAACGTGGTCAACATGCCGTGGGTGCCGCGCCGGGTCAGGTCGGGCGCATTGCCCATGATGACAAACCGCGTGGTGTTGTGGCCGTGGTCCTCGATATCGCGCTCCAGCACGTCCAGCCCGTAAATCTCCGCCGCCAGCGCACTGGCCAGCACACCTTGGGTCTTGTCGCTGCTGCCGGACAGTTCGGCCGCGGCCCCGGCGCTGTCGGTGGCGGAATGGCCCTTGATCGAATGCGCCGCCAGAAACCGTGCCGATTGCGGCAACAGCACCAAATGCGCATGTACATCGGTAATATCGCCAAGCTGTGCGCCGGGAAGCCCCAGCAAACAAATGCGCACCCGCACGAAGGCCTCGTCATGAATATGCAGCCCGCTTTCCGGCAATAGACGGTGGATATCGGCAACCCGCCCGTAAGTGGAATTTTCAATCGGCAGCATCGCCAAATCGGCCTCGCCGGACTTTACGGCGCTGATGACCTGCTCAAAGGTCTCACACGGCAGCACCTCAAAATCCGGCCGCGCCGCCTGACAAGCTTCGTGCCCGTAGGCGCCCAATTCTCCTTGAAAGGCGATTTTTCCGCTCATTTTACCAACTTTCGACCTTGTTAACCCGCAAAGGGCGTTTCGTCGCGCCTCATACAGCTTGAAAAGAGGTAAGGGAAGCGGTTAGAAGGCGATTGAAATTGGGATCATACGGAACGCAGCATGTCCAAATCAATGACTACGACAAAAATTGCCGGTGGAGTTCTTGGAGCACTACTGATTTTTCTTCTCGGAAACTGGGCGGCCAAGTCGTTCTATTCCACAGCCACAGAGGAGCATGGTGAAGAAGCCGAAGTACGTGGCTATATCATCATGGCCGAAGGCGAGGGCGCCCAGGGCGAGGCCGAGGCCGAACCGGAAGTCTCGTTGGCTGAGTTGCTGGCCGCTGCAGATGTCGCCAAAGGCGAAAAACTGTTTGGCAAATGCAAGGCCTGCCACAAGTTGGAAGACGGCAAAAACGCTGTTGGCCCGTTCCTGTATGGTGTGTTTGGCCGCGACGTCGCTTCGGCAGCAGGGTTTGGCTATTCCGATGCGTTGAGTGGGGTTGAGGGGAACTGGACCGCCGAGGCGCTGTATGGCTGGCTGGAAAACCCGAAAGCCTATGCGCCGGGCAACAAGATGAGCTTCAAGGGCCTGCCCAAGGAAACCGACCGCGCCAACATGATCGCTTTTCTGGCAACAGTCGGCGGCGACGGGCTTGACCTGAGCGATATGGAAGGCGCCGCCGCGCCGGCGGAGACGCCCGCAGCAATGGAAGAAGAAGCAACGACCGACACAGCCGAGGTCGCTCCGGCCGTAGAGGAAGCACCTGCGGCAACCGAAGAGACCGCCGCAGAGGCCGCGCCTGCTGCGGCAGAAGCGCCCGCTGCGACTGAAGAGATGGCCGCAGAGGCCGCGCCTGCTGCGGCCGAAGCGCCCGCTGCGACTGAAGAGATGGCTGCAGAGGCTGAGCCTGCCGCTGCCGAGCCTGCCGCCGAACCGGCTGTGCAGGAAGTGGCCATGGCCGGTGACCCGGCTAAAGGCGAGCGTGTTTTCAAGAAGTGCAAGGCCTGCCATTCTCTGGAAGCGGGCACAAACAAAGTCGGCCCGTCGTTGTTTGGCGTATTTGGCCGAGAGGTGGCAACCGCCGAAGGCTTTACGTATTCCGCCCCGCTCGGCGCACTGGGTGGTACTTGGACCGCTGAACGCCTGGCTGAATTCCTGACCAAGCCCAAGGATATGGTGCCCGGCACCAAAATGTCCTTCTCCGGTTTGCGCAAGGAAGCAGACCGCGAAAACATCATCGCCTATCTGGCGACGATCAAGTAAGCAAATACCGGATGCAAGTTTTGGGCCGCTCCGCAAAACGGGGCGGCCCTGTCCGTTACCGGGTTTGGTATCGACAACCTGACGAGGGCACGAATGCAGACTACTGGCATCGCCACAGAACGGCTTGCTGCGAATGCAGACGGGATCAGGCGTGCCGCCGCGCTGTTGGGCCAGGGCGGATTGGTCGCCTTTCCCACCGAAACGGTCTATGGTCTTGGTGCAGATGCCCGCAATGCAACAGCCGTCGCGCGAATATATGAGGCGAAGGGGCGCCCGACCTTCAATCCGCTGATTGTCCATCTGCCATCCCTTGAGGCAGCGCGCGAGATTGCGATTTTCAATGATACCGCCGAACGGCTGGCCGCGTCTTTTTGGCCCGGAGCGTTGACGTTGGTCCTGCCGTTGCGGCCAGCGCACGGGCTGTCTTCTTTAGTCACGGCGGGGCTTTCCAGTGTTGCGCTGCGGGTGCCGGGGCTGGAATTGGCGCGGGATCTTCTGGTTCGGGCGAAATGCCCGGTAGCGGCGCCCTCTGCCAACCCATCGGGCCGTCTGAGCCCTACCAGCGCCGCGCATGTGCTGGCCGGCCTGGACGGGCGGATCGAGGCGGTTCTGGACAATGGCCCGGCTGCGGTTGGCGTGGAAAGCAGTATCGTCGGGCTGGTCGGTGCGCCGACTCTGCTGCGCCCGGGGGGCGTTCCGGTCGAAGCTTTGCAAGCCTGCCTTGGCGCGCGCCTGGTTCAGTCTGCTGATGCGGTGCCGGCTTCTACCCCGACTGCGCCCGGCCAGCTGGCCTCGCATTATGCCCCGCGTGCGCCTGTGCGCCTGAACGCAACTGAGGCAGGGCCGGGCGAAAGGCTGCTTGGCTTTGGACCCGGAAATGGCGCTCCAAATCTGTCGCCCGCCGGAGACCTGCGCGAAGCGGCGGCCAATTTGTTTACCTGTCTGCACCGACTTGACCTGGAAAACGACGCACCGATCGCCGTTGCGCCAATCCCCGAAACCGGGCTGGGCCGTGCGATCAATGACCGCTTGCGCCGCGCCGCCGCGCCGCGCGCGTAACGATTGAGCGCAGGAGTCAGGCGCGTCCGCCTTCGGCGGAAAGGGCAAGGGGGCTGATGCCCAGTTTGGCCAAAGCCGCCTCCCACTTGCCGGCAATGTCGGTGGCAAAAACAATCTGCTGATCCGCCTCGGCGGTAAGCCAGGCATTGTCGCGGATTTCGCGTTCAAGTTGCCCCGGCCCCCAACCGGCATAGCCAAGTGCGGGCAGGGTCGCGCGGGGGCCTTGCCCCGTGGCGATGTCCTCCAACACTTCTTTGGTGGCGGTCATGGCAAAGGTTTCGTTAACCTTGAGCGTGCCCGCATCAATGCCGTATTCACCGGAATGCAACACGAAACCACGGCCCATTTCGACCGGGCCACCATAGAAGATCTGTTGCTCCGCTGTTTCCGGCCCGGTCGGAATGTCCAATTGTTTGAACAGATCGGCCAGGCCGATATCGCCGGCGGGTTTGTTTACCACCAACCCCATCGAGCCTTCCTCGGAATGGGCGCAAAGAAACACGACCGAATGGTCAAAACGCGGGTCCAGCATGCCAGGCATGGCGATGAGCAGTTTTCCGGCGAGGTTTGTGCTTGCAGTTTCCATGTCCATAGAAGTGGGGCAGGGCGTGGATTTTGCAAGAGGCGACAGGCTGGCGCGGGGGACTGGGCATGATGTCGCTTGTATGTCGGTTGGCAAGACAAAAGGGACGGCAGGCTCTCGCGCATTGGTCGGATCATGGGATTGTGATTTAACTTACCCGCCCCCGCGCCTATATTGGCGCCATGAAAACACGTCCACTTTCCCCGCTTGCATCCACACCTGTACGATTTTGGCGCGCGTTGACGCTGATTTTGTCGCTGTTTATGACATTTTTGACCTTGGAGCCTGTCAATGCCGGTTCCGACAACATGGACGCATATGCGCCGGAAAATATCGCCGAAATTGACATCTTGCCGGGGTGGCGCGCACCGGATGGGCGCCATATGGCCGCTTTGCGCATACGGTTGGCGGATGGCTGGAAAACCTATTGGCGTGCGCCGGGCGATAGCGGTATCCCGCCCGCGTTCGACTGGGCCGGATCCCGCAATATGGCCGGGGTGCGCATGCTGTGGCCAACGCCGCAGGTGTTTGATCCTGACGGGTTGCGCACCATTGGCTACAAGCACGAACTGATTCTGCCGTTGGCGATCAGCCCACGACGCGATGGACGGCCGATCACCATCAAGGGGCGCGTGGCGCTGGGTGTGTGCCGGGACGTATGCATGCCAATGGAGGCCAGTTTCAAAGCGGTGCTGCCAGCGCGCGGCGAGGGCGCGGGAAGCGTGGAAATCCGTGCGGCTTTGGCGGAGATGCCAAAATCGGGAGCCGAAGCCGGGCTACAGGCCATTTCATGCGAAGTAGAGCCTATTGCCGATGGGTTGCGGGTGACCGCGCGCCTGACTTTGCCACGGGTAGGCCAGGACGAGGTGGCTGTGATCGAGCCGCCCGATCAAACGATCTGGGTGTCGCCAACGACGCTAAGCCGATCTGGCAACAGATTGACTTTGGTCAGTGATCTGGTGCCGGCCAACGGGAAACCCTTTGCGCTTGCGCGTTCGGATATTCGCATTTCGGTTTTTGCCGGTGGTAAAGGTGTGGACATTGCCAGCTGCGTAGGGTCCTGAAGCGAGGCGCTCCCGCCCTGGCTTGCCCCTGACGGGGCGCGCCAGAGTTGGGCGTGGCTCATTTTCCGTTGGAAAATGAGCCTGATTTGAAGCCTCCGGCGGGGATATTTCCGGAAGAATGAAAGGGGTTCAGGTCTTGGGCACCTTTCCACGGTAGCGTTCTGTCAAATCTGACGCGATATCGCTTGCCTCGTAAAGGCCAAGGGTGACGCCACGACGTCTGCTTTTTCCTTTTGCGGCGTGAATGCTGGCGTCTGACATGGTAACGCGCTGAGCGTCGCGCGTTGCCCATGTGCGCAGGCGTTCATACATTTTCGTAATGATGGCGCGATGCTCGGGGGCCTCGGAGCCGCCAAGGTCGAAGAATTCCTCCGGATCGTTTAGCATGTCAAACAACATTGGGCGAAAGCCGATCGCATGCATGAATTTCCAGCGGTGGTCGGTGATCATGAACAGGCGGGCGTCCTTGAGATCGACCCCGAGTTCTTCGGCCATGGGGCGGGCAGCGTAATTATACTCGCTAACCGCAAAGTCGCGCCAGTCGGGTTTGTCGCCGTGCAGCCACGGCAGCAGCGAGCGGCCCTCGAGAATATGGCGCGCCGCGTCGCCTGCGCCCGGCCCGGCGGCGATGTCGAGGAAAGTAGGGGCGAGGTCGATAGCCTCGACCAGCGCGTTACAGGTGGTACCACGGGTGGCGTCGGCTTTGGGCGAAGGGTCGTAGATGATCAGCGGCACCTTGACCGAGGGTTCGTGGAACAGGTCCTTTTCGCCGAGCCAGTGGTCGCCCAGGTAATCGCCGTGGTCCGAGGTGATA
>CAYSBG010000054.1:0-9360 GCA_964429125.1 uncultured Aliiroseovarius sp. | reverse complement strand
TCGGCATGAAAAAGGACGGCAGCCTGACCGCGGTCGAGGCCGAAGTGACCATGGCCGGCGGTGCATATGCGGGCTATGGGCTGGTCACGATTCTTTATGCCGGTGCGCTGATCCATGGGCTTTATGCCATTGAAAACGTGAAATATGACGGCTACCGAGTCTATACCAACACGCCCCCTTGCGGGGCCATGCGCGGGCATGGAACGGTCGATATGCGCCATGCGTTTGAGTGTTTGATGGACCGGATGGCGCGCGATCTGGGCCTTGATCCTTTCGCGGTGCGCCGCGCAAATCTGCTCACCGCACCGATGTTCACCAGCAACGGGCTGATGGTCAACTCCTACGGCCTGCCAGAAGCATTGGACAAGGTCGAAGCTGCCTCGGGATGGATCAAACGGCACGGAAAACTCCCGCCGGGCAAAGGCCTTGGCATGGCCTGCAGCCACTATGTTTCCGGCGCGGCCAAACCGGTGCACTGGACTGGCGAGCCGCATGCGGTGGTGCAGATGCGCCTGGAATTTGATGGCGCGGTGACGGTACTGACCGGGGCCGCCGATATAGGCCAGGGCAGTTCAACCATTGTCGCCCTTGCCGCCGCCGAAGTGCTGGGCATCGATATGGGCCGGGTGCGTGTTATCGCCAATGACAGCGAGGTCACGCCCAAGGATAACGGTTCGTATTCATCACGCGTCACCTTCATGGTTGGCAATGCGGCCATCGAAGCCGCAAAAGCCCTGCGCGACAAGCTGATCCTTGCCGCCGCCGAGAAGCTTGAGGCCAATCCCGAGGATGTGATCTGCGAGGGCGAAACCTTCTTTATCCCCGGCGCCGCACAATCGGAATTGCCGTGGCAAGATGTGGTTTTTGCCGCGCTGGCCAAGGAGGGAACTTTGACCGAGAAGGGTGCGTTCTCTACTCCGAAAAAAGCTCAGGGCGGAAAACATCGCGGCGGCGCGGTCGGGTCCACCATGGGATTTTCCTATGGTGCGCAGGTGGTCGAGGTAAGCGTGGATGACGCAACCGGCCAAATCAACGTCGATCAGGTCTGGACCGCTCTGGACGTCGGCTATGCCATCAATCCGCTGGCTGTCGAGGGGCAGATCGAAGGCTCGGTATGGATGGGCATGGCCCAGGCGATGAGCGAGGAAACCGCCTATCGAGACGGGTTGCATGTGCACGCCAACATGCTCGACTATCGCTTTCCCACCATCGCCGAAAGCCCGCCGATTGAAGTACATATTGTTGAAAGCATCGACCCGCTTGGCCCGTTCGGCGCCAAAGAGGCGGGCGAGGGCGCGCTGTCCGGCTTCCCGCCTGCCCTGGTCAACGCGGTGGCCGATGCGCTGGGCTTGGACGTGAATTTCTTGCCTATCACCCCGGACCGGTTACTTGAGGCACTGATCAAATGGCAACGAATGCAAAAACGTCCAAGAGGTACAGCATGACTGAAGTTCTGCCGAATTTCGAGCTGATTCACCCCGAAACCCTCGCCGATGCGGTCAGTGCCTTGGCTCACGAGGGCGCACAGATCATCGCCGGCGGCACCGACAAAGTGGTGCAATTGCGCCGTGGCCTGGCCACGCCAAATGTTCTGATTGACCCAACCAGACTGTCCGAACTTTCCGGAATCCGCCGAACAGATAACGGCTTGCGTATAGGCGCCGCCGTGACCATTGCCAACCTTGCCGACAGCCCGGCGCTCCGCGCGTATACCAGCGTGTGCGAGGCCGCCGCCTCCATCGCCGCGCCCGGACACCGCGCCGTTGCGACTATTGGCGGAAATCTGTGCCTCGACACACGGTGTCTTTATTACAACCAATCGCATTGGTGGCGTAAGAGCAACGATTTTTGCCTTAAATATCAGGGTGATATATGTCACGTGGCGCCCAAGGGAAACCGCTGTCGCGCGGCATTCTCCGGCGATTTGGCCCCGGCGCTAATGGTCCACGGTGCCACACTTGAAATCGTCGGGTCTAACGGCACCCGCAGGGCTCCCCTGAACGAGTTCTACGTCGAAGATGGCGCCGAATTCCTCACCCTTGCCCAGGACGAAATTCTAGTGGCGATTCACTTGCCACCGCCTGTTGGGCCATCTGCCTATGCCAAGGTGCGATTACGCAAATCCATTGACTTTCCGCTTGCAGGCGTGGCGTTGGCGCGCACGTCAACCGGGTATAACATCGCCCTGACCGGTACCAATTCCTGCCCGAAGACGGTGGATTTTGATGCCGATTTTTCAAAAGATGACGCCTATTTCTCCGCATTGGGAAAAGCCGTGCAAAAAGTCGCGTCGCCACAGCGCACCTCAACCACCCAACCACATTATCGGCGCCTTTCGATCGCCACGCTTGCGGTGCGAAAAGCCCGAGACTTGGCATGAAGGACGTGCCCGGCAAAGCGTGGCAAGAGGCGGATGGCTGGCATGTCGATACACGCGGGCTACAACCGCCTGATCCTATGGTGGCACTCCTGTGGCATGTAGAGAACACAACTGGGCCAATCATTGCGCATATGGACCGTAACCCGGTGCATTTGTATCCGGAATTGGCCGAGCGCGGTTGGATTGGCGAAATCGCGGATGAAGCCCCCGACGAATTCCGCCTGATACTAAGGCCCATACGATGAGCATGGGCACATCTTTTCTAGGTGGCGCCAAAGACCGCCTTCTGCCCAGCTCTATCCCGTTTCGCTTTTTCCTGAGCGCGGCTTTGTTTCACATTGCAGCATGGTGCGAGCTGCTACTGGGCGCGGGGGAATTGCCCGGCTGGACCGGAGGGCCGGGGCAGGTTCTGGCCGCGTTGCACCTGACCACACTTGGCGTATTTGCGACTACCGCCATGGGCGCAAGCTACCAGCTTTTGCCCGTCGTCACCCGCGCCGCACTGGCACGCACCTGGCCCGCAATCGGCTCGTTCTGGCTTAGCGTTCCTGGCATAATACTGCTGACGATTGGCATGGATTCCGGCCAGGTTACGTTTATGCAAATCGGCGGCGTTTTGACCAGCGCCGGGCTAAGCCTGTTTATCGGACTGACCGCGATGAACCTCGCCCGGGCCGGTTCGGTTCCTGTGGTTGCAGGTTTTGGTTGGGCCGCGTTGGGGGCGCTAATCCTGCTTGCCGGGTTAGGCCTGACACTAGTCTGGGATTTTTCTGGCGGGTTTCTCAGCAATCATGAGGGGCTGGCGCGCCTACACATGGCATGGGCAATTTTCGGTTTTATGGGCCTGTTGATCGGCGGGTTTTCCATGGTGCTGATCCCGATGTTCGTGCTGTCCCGCAGCTTGCCCGCCAGCCCTGGATGGGTTGGTCTTGGCCTAAGCCTTGGCGGCTTGGCCGCAGCCAGCGTCGGCCTTTGGTGGCTCGCCTTGGCATTGGGCCTTGCAGCCTCAGCGATCCACCTTTGGCTGCTGCACAGCGCTGAAAAGAACTCGATGCGCCGCCGCCTTGGCATGTCCTTCATACTGCTGCGTCTCGGGCGCTATGCTCTGCCAATGGCTCTAAGTATAGTAGCCCTGAACTGGGCCGGGTTTGTCATTCCAAACAGCACGACGCTGATCGGTTTCCTGCTGATTGCAGGCTGGCTACTCACCTTTCTCATGGGGATATTGCAACGCATTTTACCGTTCCTCGCCTCAATGCACGCCTCGGGCGCCTCTGGACTGCCGCTTCTAATCTCTGACCTGACCGCCGAAACGCCACTGCGCGTGCATATGTTTTCGCATTTTGCCGCCGTTGCCTTAGTCGCTGTCGGCATTGTGCTTGGCGATGTCATGGTGATTCGCCTTGGCGCCACCGTCGGGCTGGTCGGTGCTGTGGCTTTTGCAATTTTCGCAGGCAACGTGGCAATTACACTACGCACGGCCAAACATGCCAGCCGCAATATCAAACGTGGCAACCGCGTTAAGCGGCGCACACCTTAAGCACCGGCGGCGCGCTGATAGGCATCCCGCTGTGAAAGGCGTTTGCCATAGGCTTTGAAATCATCCAACAGCGGGAATTTCGACAGCATTGCCCACGGCACGCAATGCGCCGCAATAATGTCGGGCACCGTCATTTTGTCACCCATCAGGAACGGCCCGTCGCCCATCCGCTCCAGTAAAATTCCCTGACTGCGCTCAAATTCCCATTTCAAAGAATCTTTCACCTCAGGCACCCGCTTTTCTTCAGGTAAAATGAATGAATGGCGCGCGGCGGTCCATAAAACTGCATCCATTTCATCCAGTACAAAATGGGTAAACGCATCCTGGCGCGCACGTTCCAAGGTGCCGGGCGCATAGGTCATGGCGCCATGTTTGTCGGCCAGAAAGGTGTTAATCGCGGTCGAATCTATAACCGGCGCGCCATCAACCAACAGAACCGGTGCCTTGGCGGTGGGGTTGTGTTTTCGCAACTCGTCCGATCCCGGCATGGCATCATTGTGGCGATATTCCAACCCCAGCTCCTCCAGCATCCATAACACCCGAAAGGCCCGGGTCTGCGACTTGCCAATTACTTCGTACATCTATCGTCCTCCCATCATTGCAAGCCGGATCAAGGCACGCTCCATTAGCGCCATCTGAGGCGCCTTGTCCGCGGAACGCAACTGCAAATCGGTATCCACCAGCAACTCCAACGCCTTTTCCAGCTTGAACGCGCCCCATTTACTTGCCTGGCGCACCATCCGGTCGCGCGATTTGAAATGCACTGGCGGACGGGCGCGGTTTATGCCCTGCCCCGGCCCGCCCTGGTCGCTGGCGGCGGCAAACAAAGTGCGAAAATGGCGGGTGGCACCAATACATAGGCCCACCGGAGCTACCCCCTGCGCCGCCAGACGCCGCAGCACCGGTCCAATATCGCCAGCCCGCCCCTCGGCAGCGGCATGTAGCACCTCATCCAGCCCGGCCTCGGTTGACGCGGGTGCGAGTGCGGTAACATCTTCGGCGGAAAGGGGCGTCTCATCGCCCAGCTTGTAAAGCGACAGTTTTTCAATGGTTTGGCGTAAGTCCCCAGGGCCAATACTGCGCGACAGCGTCAAAAGGTCCTCCATGGCTTCGTTGCTCACGACGCCCATCCCGGCACGTTTCAAATCGGCCTCGATATCGGCGCGTCCAGGCGGGTCATCATACAAGCCCAGCGCGCGCCGTCCGGGCTTGCGTTCAAACAGCTTGCGCAGAGCCGAGCCCTTGCGCAACGCCCCGGCGCTAATCACCACCTGTGCGTCCCCCTCGCGCCATTCATCCAGCGCTGGCGCAATTACCTTGGCCAAGGCGTCGGTTGCATCTTCGACAAAGACCACGCGTGGTCCCGGGAAGAACCCCTGGGCCTTGATTGCGTCCATCAACAGCGCGCCGTGTTTGCGCAGTTCAGCTGCCGGAATGCGGGTCAGGCGCATTTCCTCCTCGCCCGCCGGGCCAACGATTTTCGCAATGATATCCTGTCGTTTCAACGCCACCCGCATAGCATCGGCGCCGAAAATCAGCAGCGCAGCGTCGCTCATCCGAGCCAGTCCGGCGCCCCGGCAATCAGGCGTGTGGTCAGCAGATCCGCCAGTGCCACCATCAGGCGACGATGTGCGTCGCGCTCGCCGCTCGCGGTGGAAACCGTAGTGCCTTGCTGTGAATACGAGACAAACGAGGTAACCGAGCCGGATTGCGCCACCTGTCCACTGGCTGTGTCCGTCAGAGTGTAGGTCACAGTACCAAACACTTGCGTGCGGGTCGTTTCTGCAGTTGCGGTGATGCCCGAAACCTCTTCACGCGTCTCAATGCGATAACCGAGGCGGAAGCGCGCAGCATTTGGCTGGCCCAACCGCTCTTCCAGCCGCTTTACCAATTCATAGGCGTCGCGTTCGTTGGGCGCATCAACTTCGATTGCGCCATTCAAACCTCGCGCAGCGCCCCCTGGCCCATACACCGGGGTAAACCCACAGGCGGCGAGCCCCCCGAGGGCCAAGAGAGAGGTCAAGAAACAGCGACGGTCAGATAACGACATTGATGATACGCCCCGGCACAATGATGAGCTTTTTCGGAGCCCGTCCATCGAGCGCCTTTTGCACAGCATGATCCGCAAGCGCCAGTTTTTCAACCTCTTCGCGCGCCATATCCTTGGGAATGGCGATTTCCGACCGGCGTTTGCCGTTGATCTGGATTGGCATAGTCACGGTATCCTCGACCAAAAGCGTTGGATCGGCCCGTGGCCAAGCCACTTGCGCAACCAGCCCCTTCCCGCCCATCTGCGCCCAGATGTCTTCGGCCAAATGCGGGGTAAAGGGCGCCATCAACTGCGCGAGTACCATCATTGCCATACGCTGCGTATCGGCCTTGGCTTTGGATTTCTGCAGGATGTTGGTGAAAGCATAAAGCCTGGCAATAGCCGCGTTGAAACCGAAACTTTCGATCGCCAAGGTCACATCATGAATGGTTTTATGAATAGCGCGGATCAGCTCTTCGTCATTAAGATCGCCAACCAGATCCAGTTCATCGACATCGCTTTTGTCCATGGCGGCAATGCGGTCACACAGGTTCCACACCCGGTTCAAGTGCTTGTGCGCGGCTTCGGCTCCGCTGGCGGTCCATTCCACGTCCCGCTCTGGCGGGCTATCTGACAGGACAAACCACCGAGCGGTATCGGCGCCAAATCGTTCGACGATTTGCAGCGGATCAACCACATTGTTTTTCGACTTGGACATTTTGGCCGAAGGAATCACCTTCACCTCCGCCCCATCATCGCGCAGGAACGCCTTGCCGTCGCGCAGCTCGACCTCTTCCGGGTAGTGGTAAACCGGTCGGCCCTCCGTATCTTCGGTTTTGTAAATCGCGTGCGTGACCATGCCTTGGGTGAACAATGCCTCGAACGGTTCAACGCTTTTCGCCGGCAAATGGCCGACTGCATGCATGGCGCGCGCAAAGAACCGGCTATAAAGGAGGTGGAGAATAGCGTGTTCAATCCCGCCAACATACTGATCGACGTTCATCCAATAATCGACATCTTCGGCAACTGTCGGGGTTTTAGCACGCGGCGCGGCAAAGCGGGCATAATACCAGGACGAATCAACAAACGTGTCCATTGTATCGGTTTCCCGCTTGGCAGGTTTGCCACAAGAAGGGCATGGCACATCGCGCCAGGTTGGGTGGCGATCCAGCGGATTACCCGGCTTGTCAAACGACACGTCCTTAGGCAGCTCAACTGGCAGGTTTTCCTTTTTCTCGGGCACAACGCCGCAAGCCTCACAATGCACCACAGGAATTGGGCAACCCCAAAAACGTTGACGGCTCAACCCCCAATCACGCAGCCGGTATTGTATTTTCCCTTTACCCAGCCCCCGTTCCTCGAACCAATCTATCGTGGTCTCGACCCCTTCGGCACTGGTCATGCTGCCCAACCCGGCAAAATGGTCAATATAGTCGACCTTTTCCGTCTTGGCAGGCACCAGAGCTTCATCTCCAACGTCCTGCAACTCTTCAGGCATGTAAAAGGCGTTTGCCACCGGGAGGTCATACTTGCGGGCGAAATCAAGATCGCGTTGGTCATGTGCCGGGCAGCCAAAAACCGCTCCGGTGCCATAATCCATCAGCACGAAATTCGCGATCCACACCGGTAAATCCTTTTCCGGATATACCGGATGGGCCACGCGCAAACCGGTGTCAAAGCCACGTTTTTCTGCCTTTTCTATGGCTTCTTCGCTGGTTCCACCCTTGCGAACTTCGGCGTTGAACGCCGCTACGTCGGGATTTTCAGCTTCCAGCGCTTTCGAGATCGGATGCTCCGGGGAAATCGCGATAAAACTCGCACCGCGCATCGTATCTGGCCGGGTTGAGTAACAGGTAATGGCTCCCTTGCCATCACGCCGTTGGAAATGAATATCGATTCCCCGGCTCTTGCCGATCCAGTTGGCCTGCATCAAACGGACTTTCTCGGGCCAATTGTCCAACCCATCCAGCGCGGACAGTAAATCTTCGGCATATTCGCTGATTCGGAAAAACCACTGGGTCAGTTCGCGCCGCTCGACCGGGGCACCGGAACGCCAGCCACAGCCGTCGATTACCTGTTCGTTAGCCAGCACGGTCATATCTACCGGATCCCAGTTGACCACCGCGTTCTTGCGATAAACCAGCCCTTTTTCCATGAAGTCAATGAACATGGCCTGCTGCTGGCCGTAATATTCCGGATCGCAAGTGGCAAATTCGCGGCTCCAGTCATGGGACCAGCCCATCGGCGCCATTTGTTCCTTCATCTCGGCGATATTTGCATAGGTATGGTCGGCCGGATGCACCCCGCTGGCAATCGCCGCGTTTTCTGCGGGCAGGCCGAACGCGTCCCAGCCCATCGGATGTAGCACCGAAAACCCCTGTGCCTTTTTATAGCGCGCCACCACGTCGCCAAGTGTATAATTGCGCACGTGCCCGATATGCAGGCGTCCGGATGGATAGGGAAACATCTCGAGCACATAATATTTGGGCTTGGCCGGATCGCGCACCGCGCGAAAGATCCCGGCTTTCTCCCAAGCTGCCTGCCATTTCGGCTCGATTTCGGCGGGGGTGTAACGCGCCATATGTATGATCCTTCAAATGAAAACGCCGGGCTTCTGGACCCGGCGTCGTTAATATTCTGCTGTTACGCCCGGGTCTAGAGCTTACCGTCGGCAATCCGCAGCTGCCTGGCCCGCGTAAGAATCGCATCTTCGATCGCCTGAGTCGTCTCGGCGCTTGCCGGACCAGATCGGGTCAACAACGCGACTCGCAGGGCACGGGCGTCCAGCGCCGGGTCACTTACATATACAGTCGCCTTATAGGCGCGCCCGCCACCGGGCGGTTTACCATAGCCAAAGACGATGATTCCCGTGAACGGGTCTGCGGCTTCGACCGGCATAAACTTGAGCACGTCAAGAGAGGCATCCCACAAATATTTGTTTACCTGAACCGTCGTGTTGGGGTCATCCGCATTGCTGAACAGGTCCCAGATGTTGCTGCCGCTCTGTGCTTCTCGCTGGCTTGTGTTGCTGGCGGCAGGCCCTGGTTGGCCCGCCGTTACTTTGCCAAACAGCCCGCCGCCCGTGCATGCAGACGTCCCCAAGAGGGCCAAACCCATTAGAATAAGTGTAAAATATCGTCTGATCGCCATGATCCAGCCCCGCTTTTATCCTTCTTCTTAAGTAACCAAGCCCCTAAGCGCGGGCAAGCGTTTTCCAGCCAAGAATGTGATTCCCCGCCCAGCGGCCCGGATCGGCAAGAAAATGCCACAATTCACGACTGTGGCAAACCTGCATCATTTCGGGGCAAGGATTCCGTAACCCCGCCCCACCGCTTGCAAAGTCCGGGCTGTTGGGTGAGACAAGGACATACTCAATTCGGATTCCCTGAATTGAGGTGCACTTTGAGATAA
>CAYSBG010000053.1:0-9457 GCA_964429125.1 uncultured Aliiroseovarius sp. | reverse complement strand
TGACCACCGGCGGGCATCGGTTTGGGCGACAAATGCACTGACGCCTGTGCGTAAATCGCATCAACCATGCGTGTGGTTGGCAGCATCATATTGAACGCTTCGGCTACCTGTCCGGCGCCACGCAGACCGAGCGGCACCCGGACGTAATCGCGGTC
This sequence comes from uncultured Aliiroseovarius sp., assembly GCA_964429125.1. Taxonomy (GTDB): domain Bacteria; phylum Pseudomonadota; class Alphaproteobacteria; order Rhodobacterales; family Rhodobacteraceae; genus JAAEUB01. The sequence goes on along the minus strand of CAYSBG010000053.1, from coordinate 9,302 downwards.
GCTGCCGATAGCCAGATAATCCGGGGTCACACAGATGGTAATCTGTGCCTGACGGCCGCTGGCCAGGGTGCCGGTGAACGTAACCGGCATCAGCCGGCGCAGAAACTTCGGCACGTTCCCGGAAAGGGCTTCGCGTACAATCAGCCCATCGCGGGTCCCGCCCGCGGCATTGGTCAGCCCGCTAATAAACGCGCTACCCTCTGCGGCGTTGCGCCCGCGCCGCGGAATCGCCCGGGCGAGCTGCGCTGAGCACTTTCCGGTAAAGCCGGGGCCCTGCAGATTGGGGGTTGTGAGGGCGGTATCGGGCACGCGTAAACTGGCCAATTGTACCTCCTCTGCGGCAGCGGTCGCAGCAGCGGAAGCGCGCGCAATATAGCGTGCCGGGCGTGGTTCCGGGCGCGGCGATGCTGGCATTGCCAATGCGTTCAACACGGATTCGACCGGGTCAGGCACTTCGATCGGCGCGTTTGTCGGCGCGGTCATCGAGGCGGCAATGGTAACGATTTCCGGTGGGCGCGCCGGGGCGCGCGGGATGGCAATCTCGGCGCGGGCAAAGGTGGCGCTCAAGTTGCTCGGCCGCGGCACTGATCGCTGTGGCGGCGCGCCTGCGATCACCTGCAGCGGTGCGGTCCGGGCCGTCAGGGTAGTCTCGGCCAGCACGGCGATGGGCAAAGCGCCGGGGCGCGCCGATGTGGTCGCCGAAGCGAAGGCCGCTGGCAGCAGCGGCGGGCTATCGGTCGATGCCGAAAATGCGCCGGTACCAAACCAGGGTTCTGGTGCGGTCACCTGGGCAACCGGCACGCTGGCACCCAACATCCTTGGGTGGAACACATCATCAAACGACGGCAACACCACCGCCAGATAGACGGTCGACAAGGATGCGATCAGACTCAGGAATACCGACCCCACCAAAGCGGTGATGGCATGCGGCTGAATGCGCGCGACGATACGACTGCGGTGATGGGCCGGTGTGGCTGCCGACCCGAAATTTCTGTCCCTCATGCAACCGGATTACCCAAGCCGGGTGAACGAAACAACAAAGCCTCGTACATTTGGGCCAAATTTGACTTTTAATGGCGGAAAATGGCCGGTTTCGCCTGTTCAGCGCAGAATTTGGCTGGATCCTATTGGCGTTTTAGCCCGGCGCGCCCGGTTCCCGGGCTCCCCCACAGAGAATCACTCGCCATTCGACCGGCGTTTCTATCGCGCCAAGGCGGTAGCTGCCCGGGCGGACAGCGGACCGATGATACCGTCGATCGCCCCCTCATAAAGCCCACGTTCCTGCAGGATCAGCTGAAACGCAACCGCTGTATCCTGGTCCCAGGCGGGAATGCGACGGGCAGCGCCTTTGCGCATGTCGGCAAACGAAACCTTGCCGGTTTCCAATACCTGGACATAAAGCTCGGCTGCGCGCTGCGGGTCCTTTTCGACCCCGCGTCCTTTCTCATAAAGCAATCCCAATGCGGCGATGGCTTCCGGGTCGCCGGTCTTGGCCGCCTCGATGGTCCAATAGGCATGCGCGTCAGGGTCCCAGGCGACCCCGCCCGAATCATCGGCATATAGTTGCGCCAGTTCAAGGATCGCCTTGGAATTGCCTTGGCGGGCGGCCAGTTCAAGATATTTCGCGCCTCGTTCCGGATTCGGCACGCCCAGCGCCTCGTCCGCGCCCCCGGCAATTCCATCGCCGGTCAAGTAGGTCTGTGCCAGACGGTATTGGGCGAACTGATAGCCGCCATCGGCCGCTGTGGTCATCAATTGCATCATCTGCGACGGGTCACGAGGCACACCACGACCAAGCCGATAAAGGAAGGCCAGCGTCGTTGTTGCCGCCAGGTCACCATCTCCGGACGCAATGCGATATTCAGCAACCGCTTCGTCCACGTCAGGTTTGACCGGACCAATGCCAAAAAGCGCATAGTCGCCCAGCTTGGCATGTGCGGCGGCCAGCCCCATATCCGCAGCGATGCGGAAATGCTCTAGCGCAGCACCGTGTTTGCCTTCGTTTTGCAAAAGCACTGCAAGCTGAAAGTGAGTCTCGGCGGTGGCGGTCCCGTCCGCGATGGCCTGCTCGCAATACGGCCGGGCCAGTCGCAGAGCGGCGAGGCTGGATTCCAGCGCTGCGGGGCTAACCGGCACGCCACTGTCAGGCGGGCCTGCAAGGGCAGCACATTGTGCGGCGGGCGCCAGGGGCTCGGCCTGGAGATGGTTTGATTCTTCAATGGCTATGGTGGCAGGCGAATTGTCTTCCAGGCTTTCCTCTATTTGAAGGTCTGTCGCCGGCGCGTCGCCTTCGGGCGGCATTTCAGGCTCTTGATCGGGCATAACGGCCTCGGCCATTTCCGCTTCAGCAGGCTTTTCGTCCGCATCCAAAGCGCCCTCGCCAGTTTCAGCGGCGATGCTTTGCCTAGCCGTGTCGACCTCCGGAGTGGGCGCGTCATTGGGTGTTTCCGGTGCCGGCAAGGCAGCCGCCTCGGCCGCGTTCTCATCTTGCGCCTCGGAAATGACTTCTTCAGCAGCGACATCAGCAGGCTGGGTCTCTGGCGACATTGCCGGGCGTTCCCCTTGCATTGCCAGCCATGCAGCGGTGCGAAAATGATCCATCGCCAAGGCAAGCGCACCGTCATTTTGCTGCAAAACGCCCATCAGAAAATGCACGTCCGCAGTTGCGGCGCCTTCGGCTATAGCTTCATCGCAAAACGGCGCCGCCGCGCGCAAAGCGGCAAGCAAATCCTGGCTGGCGGGAAGTGTGTTATCCGGGGTCCCGGCCAGGGACAAACATTGGGCAAGCGCTGTTGATGGCTCGGACTGGGCGAATGCGGCGCCGGGTAGGACCAGGGTTGCAAAGGCCAGGGGCAGCAGGCGGGCGGTCACAAAATTTGCGTTCACGTTTTTTCCAGTTTGCTTCAAATACCGGGACCAATCTAGTCATCTGCCGCGCGCCTGTCGACTGCCATTGTGTTAACGTAATAGTCATGTTGCCGCAGCCGGTGAAAAGGGAGTGCGGCGCGCCGTCCCAGCCCCTATCGCCGGCCTTCGCGCAACCACCCCCAGAGCATCAACCCGGCAGCGAAAAGCAACGCCAGCCAACCTGGCAATAGCGGAGTCAGGCGAATGGATTTGGTCACATAAGCCGCGCGTGGAGTAAGACCTATCCAGCCGCGCCCTACCGCCGGACGCCCGGCCCGTACCATGCGAAGTATCGGCATGCCCTGTTCCAGCCGTTTAATCCCGCCCCGCGTCGCGGTCACCACCGGCTCCAGCAAGGCGCTGGTGGCGATGGGCTGGGAAAACTCTCGGGGGGCGGGCGGCCCAAGCGCCACCACCGCCTCGAACGCGCCTTCACGCAGGCGGTAAAGCCCCATACCACGCCCGACGAAGGGCGCTTCAAACCGGCCTGGCACGGTTTCTTCAAGCTGCACCGTGGCCTTGGCCCCATCCGGCAAAGTCACTTCGACCTGGGGCACTTCCTCGCCAAGGCTTTGGCGAATGATCTGTAGGGAATCGCCGCGAATTTCTGCCCAGAGCGCCTCTTCTTCCAGTTCGGGCTCCCGCATCATCCAATGCGCCAGGCGCCGCAGCAGTTCAAGCTGTGGCCCGCCACCTTCAAAACCACGGCTCCACAGCCAGGCATGGTCGGAGGCCAGCAACGCCACACGCCCGGCACCGACCCGATCAAGGATCAGGAGCGGCGCACCGTCCGCCCCCTCCATCACCACGTTGCCCGAGTTGGCGACCACCCCCACCTGGCGCAACCAACGGCCCCAGCCGGCATCTGGCGCGGCCGCTTCCAGCCCTTGGGTGACCGGGTGACGTTGGCCCAGATCGGTTACTTTCGGGCGAAACGCTCGTTCGGAAATCTGGCTTGTCGGCATCGCTGGCAGGACGGCCCCCAGCGGGCTGCGCGCCAGGCTTCCAGCGGTGGCAAAGGCCGGCCCCGCAGCCACCAGCACCGCGCCGCCCTGTTCCACATAAGCGCGAACCGAGGAGAGATACGTGGCCGGAAGGATGCCGCGCAACTCGTAGCGATCAAAGATGATCAGGTCGAACTCATCTATCTTGTCGATAAAAAGCTCTTGGGTGGGAAAGGCGATCAGGGATAACTCGCCCACGGGCACGCCATCCTGCTTGCTGGGCGGGCGCAGAATAGTGAAATGCACGAGGTCAACAGAGGCGTCGGCCTTGAGCAGGTTGCGCCAGGTGCGGGTGCCGGGGTGTGGGGTGCCGGTAACCAACAGAACCCGCAGGCGATCCCGCACGCCGTTTATCTGCACCACGGCGGCATTGTTTCGCTCGGTCAACTCGCCGGGCGCCGGATCCAGCACGATACGCACCACGTTCTGGCCCCCGTGGCCCAAGGTCAGCGGAAGTTCGAGATCAACGCCCACCGGAACTTCATATCGGTTTTCCACCCCACCATCGACCGAAATGGCAACCTCGGCGGTCGCCGGGGCGCCTGCGTCTGTACCCCGCGTATCCTCAATGCGCAGCGCTATGACTTGTTCCTCACCAAGGATCGCAAAAGCAGGCGCCGCAGTGATCAGCAAACGTCTGTCCCAATCGCTTTGTTTCCCAGTCAGAAGCAGGTGCAGGGGCGCAGGAAGCGGCGGGCCCGAGGCCAGCACCCCGGCATCTTCAACCACCCCGTCGGAAATGGCGATTATCCCCGCAACCCGGTCGCGAGGGGTGTCGCCCAGGGCCGAGGCTATCGCGCCTTCCAGCAAAGTGCCGCCATCATCAGGCGCATCCGTCACGCGGGTGACTACCAATTCAAGGCCATCACGCGCCGCTACCTGGGCCTCTATCGCCGCCAATGCGCTGGCGGTTTGCGCACCGCGCGCGCCAAGGGTTTGCGAGGCGGTGTCATCGACCACCACCAGCAGAATATCGTTCAACCCGTCGCGCTCTTCGACCTGCATGGAGGGGCCGGACAAAGCCAGCAGCAAGACCAGTGCCGCAAGACCCCGCGCGGTCCAGCCCAGCAGGCCGCGCCATGCGGCAAACGCCAACAACGCGCCCATCAAGGCGCCAACCCCGGCAAGCACCGGCCAGGCCACCACCGGGTCAAATACCACTTGCCAGTTCGCCGCGCCGTTCATTGGCCCAACCTTTCCAAAAGCGCGGGCACATGCACCTGATCGCTTTTGTAATTGCCGGTCAGCACATGCATCACCAGGTTGACCCCGAACCGATAGGCCATTTCGCGTTGCCGTGCCCCGGCACGCCCACGCCCGACCGGGAACATGTAATTGCCATCCGGGCGCACCGCCCAGGCGGCGGCCCAATCATTGCCGCCGATGATCACCGGACTCACCCCGTCATTCAGGTTGCGAAACGGCATGCCTGGGGCAAGTTCGGCGTCCGGGGGGGCGGCCTCAACCCATACATTGCCACGATCGTAACGGCCCGGGAAAGTCGTCAGCAGATAAAAGGTGCGGGTCAGGACATGATCCTCGGGCACCGGCTCCAGCGGCGGAATTTCCAGCGGTGCGGCCAGCAGGCGCAAGCGGCTTGCCTCGGGGGTAACACCTGTTCCGAACCCGGAAATCTGTGCGTCGCGGGTGTCAAACAGCACCATCCCCCCAGCCCGCAGATACGCGTTCAGGCGCCCATAAGCGGCGGGGCTGGGCAGCGCCTGGTTGGGGGTAACCGGCCAGTAGAGCAGCGGATACACTGACAAATCGTCGCTTTCGATATCGACACCGACCGGCATGCCCGGCTCCACTGATGTGCGGCGAAACAGCTCGTCGGCCAGTCCCAGCAACCCGGCCTGTGCAACGGTATCGACCTGCGCATCGCCGGTCAGAATATGCGCCAGCGTCACGTCGGCGGCCGCACTGAGCAACGCTTCGGGCACGATCGCCTCTTGCGCATCGGAATGACCGGGGGCGATGGCAAGCGCAGCGACAAGCACGGACGCGGCGCGGCCCAGCCCGGTGCGAGGCATGCGTCCGGAAAGGAAAAGCGAAGCGACAAGGTCGAGCGCCAAAGCCGCCAGCGCCGCCAGCCAAAACCACACAGCCACATCACGCGACCGGCTTTCGCCGCCCCAAACAGGCGTGATCCGCTGAGGCCATTTCGCGGGCGCGAGCGCGGTCTCGTCGGTAAACACATTCACCGAAATATTGCGCGCGCCATCGGCATAGAGGCCAGGTAAAAGGGTGGCGCTTGCCTGACCTGCCAGGGCCTCTCCGGGAACTGGTGCCAAGCTGCCCGCAGGCGCCAAGACGCCAAAACCGTCCAGGGTCGCAACTGGTGCCCAAGTGGTGCCGGCCAGGTCTTCGGCACTTGGGCGCATGGCCCGGGTTGAAACCGCAAGCCGCTCAAGCATGCTCATGAACAAACCTGACAATGGCAGGCTTGACCATTCGGCATTTGCGGTGACGTGAAACAGGATCACCTGCCCCTCGCCCAGGGTCCGGCGGGTAACCAGGGGGGTGCCATCGGCCAGCGAGGCAATGGTGCGCGCAGCCAGTTCCGGGCCCGGTTCAGCCAAGACCTGGGCATTAACCGTAACGTCGCCAGGCACGTCGAGGCCGTAAAATGGCGAGGTCGCAGGGAACGGCGCCAACAAACGCGGCGCGCCCCAGCTCATCGCCCCGCCGACCACCCTGCCGCCAGCGCGCAGCCGCACTGGCAACAGCACATCTTCAACCCCACGCCCCTCATCCGCCGCCGCCAGGTGCGGCCCGGCAAAACGTAATAGCAGCCCACCCTGCGCGACCCATTCGGTCAGCGCCTTGTGCTCTACTTCAGGCAGGGTCGCTACATCGGCGAGGATGATCACATCGGCACCTGCCTGAACCATTTCAACGACCTCTCCGTTGATCAGCTCGGCGCTTGGCTCCAGTGCTTTGTTGAGATAGTGCAAGGGAGACAATAATTCGAGCCCTTCGCGGGCGCCAACAGGTCCGATTAATCCAATTCGCCGCCGCCGCAAGCTATCATCCGCAAGGCTTACCGCACCCGCCGAGGCGACGCCTTCCAAGGTGAAACGACTTATCCTGTTGCGCAGCTCTGGTGGCAGCGAAAGCTGCGCGGTGGCGATATTGCTACCATCTTCAAAGCGCAGCACAAGACGGGCCAGTTCGCGTTCGACTCCGGCCGGATCAGGCCCAAGCCCGACCGCGATTACCGCCTGTTCACCGGCGGTTTGGGAACGCAAGGCCGTGAGTTCGACCAGCCCTTCGGAATAAATCGCCGGACGCAGGGCGAGGCGGGCGCGCGGCGGCTCCACAACGCGAACCGGGCCCGCAGCTTCCAGGGCGGCAAGCAAGATCGCACGCCCGGGGTGAGCCACACCATCGGAAATCCACAGGGTTTCGAACGCCGTTGCCGGCAAGCGCTCTGCCAGCGTTTCCAATCCGGCCTGCCACGGTTGCGGATGAACCCCGGCAAGATTTTCCCGAGCGACGGCTGCAGCGCCTATCCGCAAGTTGCCCGGCGTGGCCGTGGGAAGGACCATGGCTAACCGGCCCGCCGCCTCGGCCGTGTCCAAGGCTGCTTTGGCCACCTCAAGGCGCACCTCCCAATCCGCCGCCGCACTCCAGCCATTCTCCAGAATGATCACTAAAGCCAAATCACTCCGCGTGCTCTGGCTGGCCTCCGGGTTCAGAACCGGCCCGGCAAAGCCGAGGATCATCGCCGCGATCGCGCCCAGGCGCAAAAGCAAAAGCCACCAAGGGGTTCGGTCAGGCTCGTTATCGCGGTCCTCCAGCCCAAGCAACAGCACAACCCCGGGAAACAGCCGTTTCACGGGCGCCGGGGGAACCGCACGCAGCAGAAACCACAGAATGGGCAGGGCCAACAGGCCAACCAATAACAACGGCGTCGTGAATCCGAGGGGGCCTAGCATGAACATCAACGCCGCGCCTCCATTGCCTGATACAACCACAACAAGGCGCCCGCCGCAGGGGCTGATGTATGGTGCACATGAAAGTGCCAGCCGCTTCGCTCGGCCAAATCGGCGAGCGCGGACTTGCGTTCCCGCAAACGGTGCAAATACCTGTCTCTCAAGTCGGCAGCCCGGCGCGTTTCGTGACGCAGCCCCCCGCCCATGCTTTGAAAAATGGTCCGCCCGGCAAAAGGAAAATCTTCCTCCGCCGGATCCAGAACCATCACCAGCGCACCGGTCACGTCGCGCTCTGTCAGGGTTGCGAGGCAGCGCGACAAGGCATCCAAGTTGCCCAGGAAATCCGAAACAAAAACCGCCCGCGCGTGGGCCGGAATCGCGGCAAGTTGCGGTGTGCCGTATTCGGCGGCGGTTGTGGAGGCTTCCAAAGCCAGGGCCAGCCGGGCGAGGTGAACCTGCCCGCGCCCCGGGGCCAGATCCGTCAGCCCAACCCGCTCCCCACCCCGGATCAACAGAACCGAAAGCGCGAGGGCCAACAATGCCGCGCGCTCGGATTTTTTCGGCAGATCAGGCGAAGCAAAGTCCATTGACGCGGCACGATCGGCCCAGAACACCACTGTTTGCGCCGCTTGCCATTCCTTTTGTTGGACAAAGTGCTGATCCGAGCGGGCCGACCGACGCCAGTCAATTGCCTGTGCCGGGTCCCCTGCCTGGGCAGGGCGGTATTGCCAGAATGCGTCCCCCTGCCCCGGCCGTCGCCGCCCTTGTTCCCCCAAAAGCACCGCGTCCGCAAGGCGATAGGCCCGCGCCAGAAGCGGCGGCAGATTGCCAGCCAGTTCGCTCGCCTGGGCCTCTAACGGTTGAAGGGGCGGGGCTGCACTCACGCGGCGGCGCCCTCGGCCTGTTGGCGCACGCCTGCAACGACGCCTTCGATGAGCCTTTCCAGCCGCTCTCCCCTGGCCCGCGCACCATAGGAAAGCGCCATGCGATGGATTAATACCGGGCGGGCCAGCTCCAGCACATCCTGCTGATTTGGCGCAAGGCGTCCATCCAGTAGCGCGCGTGCGCGCACGAGCAGCATCAAGGCCTGTGCCGCCCGGGTTCCGGGGCCCCAACTGACGGTTTCACGGACAATTTCCGGTGCGCCAGCATCCTCCGGACGACAGGATCGCACCAGATCAAGGATCAGGGAAACCACGCTGTCGCCAACCGGCATACGTCGCAAAAGCGCCTGTGCCTCGGCCAGCTCCCCGGCCGCAAACACTGGCGTGGCGACGGCATCGCCGGCCCCTGTGGTTGCCAGAAGAATATCGCGTTCCGCACTGCGCTGTGGATAGTCAACATCGATCTGCAGCAGAAACCGGTCAAGCTGCGCCTCCGGGAGCGGATAGGTCCCTTCCTGTTCCAACGGATTTTGCGTGGCCAGCACGTGAAATGGAGCCGGCAGGGGATG
>CAYSBG010000052.1:0-9459 GCA_964429125.1 uncultured Aliiroseovarius sp. | reverse complement strand
AGGACCCGGATTTGCGGCTGCTGGACGCGTCGTGGTATCTGCCCGAGGACGCCCGCGATGTACGCGCCGAATATGCGGCCGAACACATCCCCGGCGCTCGCTTCTTTGATATCGACGAAATCGCCGACATGCGCTCGGATTTGCCGCATATGGTGCCGCCGGTTGAGAAATTCATGTCCCGCCTGCGCGCCATGGGGGTGGGCGATGGCCACCAGGTGGTGGTCTATGACAGCGCCGGGCTTTTGTCGGCGGCACGGGTCTGGTGGCTGTTCCGGCTGATGGGGCAGATGGATGTGGCGGTTCTGGACGGCGGCCTGCCAAAATGGAAGGCCGAGGGGCACCCGTTGGAAGACCTGCCGCCAATGGTGCGCGACCGGCACATGGTGGTCCGGTTTCAAAACCAGCTGGTGCGCGACGTGACCCAGGTTGCGCGCGCTGCCAAGCTCTGCGACCACGAAATCCTCGACGCGCGCTCGGCCGGGCGTTTCGCCGGCACCGAGCCCGAGCCACGCGAAGGCCTGAGGGGTGGGCATATCCCGAATTCGCGCAACCTGCCCTTTGGTAACCTGTTGAATGGCGACGGCACCATGAAGGATGTGGACGGGCTGCGCGCGGCATTCGACAGGGCTGGCGCCGACCTGTCCAAACCGGTTATAACCACCTGCGGTTCTGGTGTGACCGCCTGCATACTTGACCTTGCCCTGGAACGTATCGGCCATAAAAACCATGCCGTCTATGACGGCTCTTGGTCGGAATGGGGTATGTATAACGACCTGAAAGTGGATACAGGAGCCTGAAATGTTCGAAAAGTTACAGCCGCAGGCCGTGGACAAGATCATGTCCCTGATGAAAATGTACCACGAAGATGACCGCGCCGGGAAAATCGACCTTGGTGTTGGCGTCTACAAAAACGCCCAGGGCGTGACCCCGATCATGCGCGCCGTAAAAACCGCCGAAAAGATGTTATGGGAAGTGCAGACCACCAAGGTCTATACCGGGCTGGCGGGCGATCCGGTCTTTGGCACGGCCCTTTCCGGTCTGGTGCTGGGCGATGCGGTGGCGACCGAGCGGCTGGCCTTTACCGCCCAACCGGGCGGCACCGGGGCGATTCACCAGGCGATGGAGCTGATCAAAATGGCGCGCCCGGATGCCACCGTATGGATATCCAATCCGACCTGGCCAAACCATCCGTCGATCATCCGCCACGTCGGGCTGGCGATGCAAGAATACCGCTATTTTGACGAAGACAGCCGGGCCGTCGATTTCACCGGAATGATCGAGGATCTGGCGCGCGCCAAGGCCGGGGACGTGGTGCTGCTGCATGGCTGTTGTCACAATCCGACCGGCGCCAACCTGACCTTGCAGGAATGGCACGAGGTGGTGGCGATACTGGAAAAAACCGGCGCCACACCGATGATCGACATCGCCTATCAGGGCTTTGGCGACGGGTTGGATGCGGACGCGGCGGCGACGCGACTGGTCGCCTCTAACCTGCCTGAATGCCTGATCGCCGCGTCCTGCTCAAAAAATTTCGGCATCTACCGCGAGCGTACGGGCCTGCTCATGGCCGTGTCTGAAAGCGGCAAGGCCACAGGCATCACGCAACAGAATCTCACGCACCTGAACCGGCAGAATTTCTCGTTCCCACCGGACCATGGCGCGCGCCTTGTGACCATGATCCTTGAAGATGAGGGGCTGAAGGCTGATTGGATGGCCGAGCTGGAAGAGCTGCGTCTGGGCATGCTCCGCCTGCGCGAAAAGCTGGCCGGCGAACTGCGCCGCGCCACAGGCTCGGATCGCTTCGGTTTTCTGGCCCAGCATCGCGGCATGTTCTCGCGGATCGGCGCACCTGCAGACAAGGTCGAGGAATTGCGCATCAAGCACGGCATTTACATGGTCGGCGACAGCCGCATGAATATCGCCGGGCTGAACGATGAAACCGTGACCATCCTGGCAGATGCCATTGCCGATGTGGGCCTTTGAAACGCCCATACCGTTTCACAACCCATGGCATTTTTGTGCGGCGTTCAGGCTCGCCGGACCCGCATACCTGCCAATCACCTTGGCAGAGGTGACGCCTTTGGAAAAGGTCACCGCAACAATATCATCCCAGTCACCCGAAGCAACGATCATCTGCACAGCAGCGCCGCAAACGCGCAGACCCCCGGGGATGAAATCCCAACCGATCTGGTGATTGCTTAGCCCGTCAAGCGCACCGACCTGTGTTAGCCCCTGGGGGCCAAGGCGCCAGATTCGCAGGGTTTTTGCCAGATGCGGCCGGTCGATATAGGCGATCTCTATACGCCCGTCCCCGTCCATATCCGCAGCACCAATTGGCGCAAGCCAGCGATGCGGGCGGCCAATAAATGGCGTGGCAGCAACAACGCCGGTCTCATCATATAATGCCAGCCGCGCGCCAAGCGAGAGGTCGGTCTCCACGACCAGGACCAAAGACACCCCATCGTTGCCACTGATCAGTCGCGGAGCAATGTCCTCAAACACCCGGTTTTCGGGCAGGCGAATGGTCACCTGTACGCCCTGCCCGCACTCCGCGCAGTGTTCAACCTGCAAAACCAATGCGCCCCATTCCATCGCATCGCCAAGAATTCCGTGGTCATAGCGCGCGGTAGGCTCGCCGTAGCGCGCCTTGGTGATGGTGCCGGACGGCGTCGCCGCACCAGCCTGGGTCAGAAGCAACAAGGCAACGCCGACACCGGAAAACACCTGCAACAGGCGCAACGAATGCACAGCGCGGCGGGAAATACCGGCCCACGGGCGCAACAGCAGACGCCGCGCCCCGGGCAGCATCAGATCTGTTTTTCCGGCATCTGTACGACCAGCCCGTCCAACTCTTCCGTCACCTTTACCTGGCAGGTCAGGCGCGAACGCTTGGGGTCCGGCTCATAGGCGAAATCGAGCATGTCTTCTTCCATCGCGTCCTTGGCCGGCAGCTTTTCCACCCATGCCTCGTCTACGTAGACATGACAGGTCGAACAGGCACAGGCGCCGCCGCAATCGGCCTCGATGCCCGGCACGTTATTGTCACGCGCGCCTTCCATCACGGTCAGGCCGGGGGCAACATCCACCACATGCTCTTTGCCGCCATATTCTACATAGGTGATTTTCACCATCTTCGCCTCCATCGGGATTTTGCAAATGTCTAGCCCAGCCCGCATCTGCATGCCAGCCGTTTTCTGCACATGCGTATTCACGGTTGATCACACCAAGGTTTGTTCTATATTTGTTCTTATGCCTACGCCACCCCGCCCCTGGCCCCGTCCGCCCTCTGCCCTGCCCCATGCCCGCCTGAACGAGCCCCCCAATGGCGCCCGGGTCTGTGTGGCCGGACTGGTGCTGGTGCGGCAAAGGCCCGGCACCGCCAACGGGGTTATTTTCCTCACCCTTGAGGATGAGACCGGCATTGCCAACATCATCGTCTGGCGCGCGGCCTATGAACGGTTCCGCCGGGCGGTGGTTTCGGGAAGGTGCCTGCGTGTCACCGGGCGGCTGCAGCGGGAAAGCGGGGTGGTGCAGATCATTGCCGAGCATATCGAGGACATCTCTGCCCTGCTGGATGCTCTGGCCCTGCCGCCAGACCCGTAGGGCCTGACAACCGCCATTTCGCAGGCTCGCATATGCCACCAAGGCCCGCCGCCATGGCGCCCCTATGAACAAAGGGAAAAGCTGTTTATAAGCAAGGAAACGGTCCCCAAATGAACCGGCGAGCAGTATGAAACATATTTCCCGGCCCCGCGCCCTTTCCCTGATATTTGGCGTCACCCTTGCCGCCTGCACTTCTGCGGCTGGCCCGCCGGCGCCAGGCCACGAAACGATCCTGACCACCCCCCCCGGCGAAGGCCCGCCAGACGCCCGCCCGGGGGCCTGTTACGGCAAAGACGTGACTCCGGCGGTGGTTCAGGTGATCACCGAACAAGAATTGGTCGAACCGGCGCAATTTGCCGAAGATGGTGCGATAATCAAACCTGCCAGCTACACCACCACGACCCATCAGGCAATCGTCGAGCCGCGCAAGGAATTTTTCTTTGAGGTGCCATGTGCCGACAAATTCACCAATGAATTCATCACCTCGCTACAGCGTGCCCTGAAAGCACGGGGGGTCTATCGCGGTCGCCTGAGCGGGATAATGGACGAGCGCACCCGCCGGGCGATCCGCAAATTCCAGATCCCCAACGGCCTGAACAGCGATATCCTGACAACAACAACGGCGTTGGAACTGGGGCTTCTGGCCTATGGGCGTGATCGCCTATGACGTATTACCCCCGGACGCTTCCACATCCGGGGGCTTGGCTTCACAGGGTGGCCGGCGGGACAAACCGGCCGATCGTTACCAAAGGCCGGGCAGGATCGCAAACTGCCGGGCGACCCATAAAGTCGCCGGGTCCGCAGACATGATCCACGCGCCTACCTGTTCCACCACATTGCCCGATGCGAGCAGTTCCACGCGAGCAGCGTAGGTGACCGAGCCGAGGTAAAACACCAGGAAGCCTTTGAAGGCCGTCAACGCGCCGAGCGTCATCAACACGCCGCCAAAGGGAAACCTGCGACGTAGCCGGCGTTTTTCGGGCACTGGTACAAGGAGACCATCGATATTCTTCAGCCGCACATATCCATGCGCAAGCCTTTGGTGGCGTTTGTTGATCTTATCCAACCGCGTCACAAATCTGATATCATTTGCGTCGGCCATGGCCGTCTCCTTACCAATGCCCCCGCCCTTGGTAACAAGCTACATTTTTAGTCGAAACTGGGCATAAATGTGGCAAACGCCGGAAACGGATTGTTTCGCTGAATTTTAATCAAACAAGACGCAAAACCAAGGTAGTCCAGTCAACAATCCGCCTTTCCCTGACCAGATTGAAGCCAATCGCGCGATAAACTTCGATAACCTCCTGGGCCTGCGGGTTAAGAATTCCTGAAAGAATCACATGCCCCCCCGGTGCCAAAGCGGCACGCATGTCCGGGGCAAGTGCCATGAGCGGGCCTTTCAGAATGTTGGCGAAAATCAAATCGAACGGCGCACCGGCCTGCAAATCCGCATGGCCAAAGCCCGCCGCCTCGACACATGTCACCCGGTTTTCCAGCCCATTCGCCGCCACATTTGCCCGCGCCACCTCGACCGCAACCTCGTCAATATCGCTGGCAATGATTGGCGCGGCATCTGGCCATACCCGCGCCGCGCCCATGGCCAGAACCGCGGTTCCACAACCGATATCGGCGACCCTGCTGGCTTTGAAGCCGTCCTTTGCCAGCCGGTCCAGCGCCTCCAGGCAGCCCTGGGTGGTGCCGTGATGGCCGGTGCCAAAGGCCATGCTGGCTTCGATCAGCAGGCCGACGCGCCCCTCTGGCAATGCATCCGCATCGTGACTGCCATAGACAAAGAACCGCCCGGCCTCGACCGGGCTCAACTCGCGGCGCACCTGGGCAACCCAGTCGGTTTGCGGAAGCTCCGAGACGACAAAATCCTCTGCCCCCTGTATCGTCGCCAACAAGGCCAGGCCGGCAATATCCGGCGGCTCGGTGAAATAGCCGCCGACCTCCCACAGGCCCGAGCCGTCTTCCAACTCGAACACACCTATCCCCGTCGGCTCTGGTATCAGCCGCTCCATGGCTTCGCCCAGCGCTTCGGCCTTTTTCTGCCCTTCAAGGGTGGTCAATGCGGTCCATGTGGTCATTTCGCGGCCTCCAGCCGGTTGCGCAATTCGGTCATCACCGCCGCATCATCCTGGTCCAGCGTCGCGCCACGCGCCCGAAAGAGCACCGCCTGTGAACGATGAATCGGCGGCTCCGCCAGCACCTTCAGGTGATTGGCGCGCAGGGTTTCGCCGGTCGAGGTGATGTCGGCAATCGCTTCGGCGGTTTCGTTCTTGATCGTGCCTTCGGTGGCGCCCTGGCTGTCAACCAGTTGATAATCCGCCACCCCTTCGGCTTGCAGATGCTCGCGCACAAGCCGGTGGTATTTGGTGGCAATGCGCAAACGAAACCCATGGCGCGCCCTGAATGCGGCGGCCACCGCGTCCAGGTCGTCCAGCGTGCTGACATCGACCCACGCCGCAGGCACCGCAAGGATCAGATCGGCCTGGCCAAAGCCCATCGGCGCCAGTTCTTCGACCTTGTCGCGCCAGTTTCCCAGCTTTTCACGGACCAGATCCGACCCCGTAACCCCCAGGTGAATACGTCCAGCGGCCAGCTCTCGGGGGATTTCCCCGGCGCTCAGAAGCACCAGTTCCAGCCCGTCCAGACCCTCCGCACGGGCCGCATATTCGCGTTCGTTGCCGGTGCGCGCAAAGCGGATGCCGCGGGCGGCGAACCAGTCGAACGTCTTGTCCATCAGCCGCCCCTTGGACGGCAGGCCCAGCTTCACGCTCATGGCCTCACCTCCAGGATCAGTTCCGGACGCACCACGCCGCCCACAGCAGGGATAGAGCGGCCCTGCCCCAACACCCGGGTCAGCGCATCATAGCGCCCGCCCGTGGCCACCGGGGGCAGGTCCGGGCGGGTTGGCGCGTAAAACCCGAAAACGAAACCATCGTAATATTCCATGCTGGTGCGTCCATAAGACCCCTCGAAATCAAGGGTTTCCGGGTCAATTCCCCGTGCCGAAAGCGCTTTCATCCGCGCCGCGTAGCGGGAAACCGCCGGTGCGATGGCGGGCATGTCGACGGCAAAATCCCCCAGCCTTTCGACCACATTCGCCATGGTCTCGCGCAAGGAAAGGATATCCTCCAGAAGGTCCACCTGGGCGGCCGGGATCGGTGGGGCGGCGGCATCCTCGCGCAACTTTTCGACCCGTTCCTCGATCTCGTCCCGGCTGCGCAACCCGATCAGCGGCGCCGTGCCTGCTGCGGTCCCGTCCAGCAGAGCTTTGCGCCCCACCGGCGCCGGATCACGCCCGGCAAAGCGGTCCAGCAAAGCGCGGAACCGACGCGGCCGCCAGATGTGACGCTCAAGCGCCGCCTTGCGGCTTTCAAGCGTATCCAGCCCGCGCACCGCCGCCAACAACAGGCCCATATCCCCCGTCGCCGGTTTCAGGCCCATCGGCGTTAACAATTCGTAAAACAAGGCAAAGACTTCGGCGTCTGCCGCGCCCACATCGGCACCATCAAACAGCTCGTAGCCAACCTGCCAGTATTCCCGGGCCCGGTGGGCGCTGTCGGATTGCGCGCGAAATACCTTGCCGGCGTAGGTATAGCGCGCAGGCTCGGCGCCATCCTCCATATGTGCGCGCACCACGGGAACCGTGAAATCCGGGCGCAACATCGCCTCGCCGGCATCCGGATCATGGGTGGTAAAGGCGCGGGCACGAATATCCTCGCCGTACAGGTCCAACAATATGTCGGCCGGTTGCAAAATATCGGTCTCGACCCGTTGCGCACCGGCACCCTGCATGTGCAAGAGCAGCCGCGCTGCCGCGTCACGAATTGCGCTGCGTGTGGTCGCCGTTTCAGCCATCCCGCCCCTCAAGTATCCGCCGCACCCCGGCCACCAGATCGGCCCGGCGCACCTCAAATTGTGAGGGGCGGCTTTTCCATTCTTCCAAGGTGGCGTTTTCCGCCATTTTGGCGCCAAGGATCAGGTCCTTGAGTTGCACAACGTCGCGCGCACGTTCCTCTTCGCCCACGATAACCGCCACCGGGGACCGACGTTTATCGGCGTATTTCAACTGGTTGCCGAAGTTTTTTGGATTACCCAGATAGACCTCGGCGCGAATGCCGGCGGCGCGAAGTTCGCCGACCATGGCCTGATATTCTCCCATCGCTCCACGGTCCATTACCGTGACCACAACCGGCCCCGGCGCCGGGGCGACCGGCACACGCGCGGCCAGCGCAGCCAACAGCCGGTCCACACCGATCGAGATGCCGGTCGCTGGCACCGCCTGCCCGGTAAAGCGCTTGACCAGATCGTCATAGCGCCCCCCGCCGGCGACCGAACCAAACTGGCGCTTGCGGCCCTTTTCGTCGGTGATTTCAAAGGTCAGCTCGGCCTCAAACACCGGCCCGGTATAATAGCCAAGCCCACGCACGACGCTGGGATCGATGACAACACGGTCCGCCCCATAGCCCTGTGCGGCCAGAAACCCGGCGATCTGTTCCAATTCGTCAATACCCTGCGCCCCAACGGCGCTCTCGCCAACCGCCCGGCGCAGGTTGGCCAGGGTTTCTTCAGCGCTGGCCCCACGCGAGGTCAGAAAACCCAGCACCGGCTCGGCCTGTGCATCGTTCAGGCCAACCCCGTCGATATAGGCGCCGGACGCGTCCAGCCGCCCCTTGCCCAACAGCTCGCGCACGCCGTTCACGCCGACCTTGTCAAACTTGTCGATAGTGCGCAGAACCGCGTCGCGATCAACGACGCCCTCGGGATCCACCGCCTCCAGCACCCCGTTCAGAACCTTGCGGTTGTTCAGCCGGATCAAATAGTCGCCACGGGGAATGCCGACCGCTTCCAACGTATCCGCCAACATGGCGCAAATCTCGGCATCCGCGGCCATGGAAGCGGTGCCAACCGTGTCTGCATCACATTGATAGAATTGGCGAAACCGCCCAGGTCCCGGCTTTTCATTGCGCCAAACAGGGCCCATGGTAAAGCGGCGGTACGGCGTTGGCAGGTCATTGCGATGCTGGGCAAAAACCCGGGCCAAAGGCGCCGTCATGTCATAGCGCAGGGCCAGCCATTTGCCGTCATCCTCTTCCTGCCAGGCAAACACCCCCTCGTTGGGACGGTCGACATCCGGCAGGAACTTGCCCAAAGCCTCGACAGTCTCGACCGCACTGCTTTCCAGCGCTTCGAAACCATAAAGATGGTAGACCTTGGCGATGCGGTCGAGCATGCGCTTGCGGGTTTCGACTTCGGCGCCAAAATAGTCGCGAAACCCTTTCGGAGTCTCGGCCTTGGGGCGGGGCTGTTTCTTTTGCTTGGCCATACGTTTGTCCCTTTGCTTGGCGCGGGGTCTAGCGGATGGGCGGGGCGGGGGCAAGCGCGTGGCGCTGCGGTTTTGGCGTGACATCGCCGCCAAATAACCCTATCTGGCGCCCATGGAGCAAAAACGCCTCACCGATCTGGAAGAAACAATCGCCCATCTGAGCCGCGCGCTCGATGAGCTGTCCGAGGTCGTGGCCCGTCAGGACGCCGAAATGGCGGTGATGACGCATCGGTTGCAAATGCTCATGGAACGCGCCGCCGAACGCGAGCTGGATGCGGGCGGAACCATACCTTTGGCGGACGAAAAGCCCCCGCATTGGTGAGCCGGTTTTCCTGTTGTTTGCGGCTCTCGCCTGCAAATCACGCGGAAACCACGTCAGGGCTGTCCTTGATTGCCCCATAAGTTGTTGTCTAGAGCGTGTCGCGCCCGATCAAAGCCGGCATTCGGCTGGCGGGGCGAGGCAGCACTTGCGCAAGCAAATGCGTTCGCCCCGCCGGACGAATTCGATTTGGTGCGACATGCTC
>CAYSBG010000051.1:0-9481 GCA_964429125.1 uncultured Aliiroseovarius sp. | reverse complement strand
CCCACCCCTCGGTTGCCAGGGTGATGAGCCAAATCGTCATGGATCAGATCAAAGCCGATGCGCCCCTGCCAATGTAGCGGCGCCGGGTGCAAGAAATCCGCCAGCGATTAACGCCATCGTAAGGGCTTGGCCTTATCTCTGATACCCACATTGGCGCGAACCGGCCCACAGACGTACTGGACCCCAGATGAGCTTTGTTGAAAAACGCAACGAATTTCGCCCGCAAAGCGGCGAAGCCCCCTTTGAGTTGCATGAAGTATTCTTTTCACGCACCGACACCCGGGGCATCATACAGGCGGGCAACTATATTTTTCGTCGCGTCGCCGATTACGCCTGGGAGGAAATGGTCGGTGCCCCCCATAAACTGATTCGCCATCCCGATATGCCCAAAGCCGTGTTCTGGATGCTGTGGAATACCATTCAACGCGGCGAGGCGATGGGCGCCTATGTGAAAAACCTGGCCAAGGACGGGTTGTATTACTGGGTTTTTGCCGTGGTCATCCCGGTGGAGGGCGGCTACCTTTCGACCCGTATCAAGCCCAGCAGCCCGCTTCTGGAAACGGTCGCCGGCCTTTATGAGACCGCATTGGCAGCCGAACGCGATGACGGCCTGACCCCCGAAGCCAGCGCCCAGGCCCTGCAAAACAGCATCCAGGCGCTCGGCTTTGACGACTACCTGCATTTCTCCACCCACGCCCTCAGCCAAGAGCTCAACGCCCGCGAACAAAGCCTGAAAGGCATACCTGACAGGACAATTCACCGGGCGCGGGAACTTTTGGACTACGCCGCCAAACTCGAACGGGAAACCCACGCCCTGATCGGTGATTTTAACACCATGCGCACCATCCCCCATAACATGCGGGTCATTGCCTCGCGGCTTGAACCGACTGGCGGGCCTGTTTCCACGCTCAGCCAGAATTACGGCGCCATGTCGCAGGAAATATCTGATTGGTTTGAGCAACATGTAGACGGCGAGGACAGCACTTTCAGCACGATCAAAAGCAGCGCGAACATGGTGGTTTTCATGCGCTGCATGGCCAAAATCCTGACCGAGACCGTCACACAGCTGGATTCCGAACGCCGTGGCCTTGGCACGATCGACCTCCCTTCAGAGCGTCAGATACTGAACCGGGTCAAATCCGACTACGACGCCGAAACCCGAAAAAGATCGCAGCAGGTTGCAGAGGAAGCAAAGAAAATTCTCGCCGCCTGCCGGGTCATGCACCGCCAGGTACTTGGTCTTTCCACCACGCGGGTCATGTGCAAGATCGAAGGCGCCCGGGTTGCCAATCAAGGCGAAAGCCTGCATGACATCATCATCCAACTTGAAACCTTCCAGACACGCATCAAGGCCCGGCTGGATGAAATCGCCCACATCGCTGAACGAATCCTCGCAGGCTAAAGCCTGTTGCACCAGGATGATTTCACCAGGGACGCTGGCCTCTTTCAGCCGTCACTCACCCCCGCCTCGGCAAAGGTCGACATGCCGGAATGACAGGCAATTGCGGCCCTGAGGGTACCAATTGCCAATGCCGCGCCCGACCCCTCGCCCAATCGCAATCCCAGCGACAAAAGCGGTGCTTTGTCCAAATGCTGCAAAACCGTCGCATGCGCCGCCTCTGCCGAAACGTGACCGGCGATGGTGTGGTCCAGCACCCCCGGTTTGCTCCGCTCTAGGCAGGCCGCTGCAATTGTACAAATAAACCCGTCCAGCAATACCGGAATGCGCAAGTGCCTGGCCCGCAAAATGGCCCCGGCCATTGCCGCCATTTCACGCCCGCCAAGGCAGCGCAAGGCCTGCAGACCATCTTGTTGCGCCTGTGGATTGGCCACCACACCTTGCCGCGCGACCTGTGCTTTCAACCCCAGCCCCGCATCATCGACCCCGGTTCCCCGCCCAACCCAATCGGTCGCTTCGCCGCCAAACAACGCCAGCGCGATTGCCGAGGCCGCGGTGGTGTTGGCAATCCCCATCTCGCCGCAAACCAGCAAATCCGCGGTCGGGTCAACCGCGTTCCATCCTGCGGCCAAAGCCTCCAGGAACTCCGCCTCCTGCATCGCCGGGCCTTTGGTGAAATCCGCTGTCGGGCGGTCAAGCTCCAGCGCGTGGACCTGCAGGCTGGCACCAGCATTGGCGGCAAGCTGATTGATCGCAGCCCCGCCCGCCTCGAAATTCAACACCATCTGCGCTGTGACTTCGGCCGGAAACGCAGACACGCCAAGCGCCGCAACCCCGTGATTTGCTGCGAAAATCAGGATCTGCGGTGTGGTTATCTCTGGGCGGGCCGACCCGCGCCATCCCGCATACCAAATCGCCAGATCTTCGAGCCGCCCCAACGCGCCGGGTGGTTTGGTCAATTGGCTATTGCGCGTTTCGGCGTCGGCCAAGGCCTGCGCATCCGGTTCCGGAAGGCCCTCCAGAAGCGTGCGAAACCCATCGAGCGAAGTGAAAGCATGGTCCGTCATGTGATTTTCCCGAATTGATTTGCCCGTCCTTACCCTTTACCCAACTCCCACAGGACGAGACACCAGAAAAAGGCCAGCCCATGGCAAAAAACGACATGCCCCTGTTTGCTGTTGACGATTTACGGCGCGCGGCCAGCCTGTTGAGCCGCCTGCCCCTTGGCCGGGGCAGGCTTTCGACCACCCGCTCGATGGCGGCGTCGGCCTGGGCCTGGCCATTGGTCGGTGCATTTCTGGGGGCTATCGCCGGCGCGGTCGCTATACTGGCGAGTTGGCTGACCTTGCCTGACGGCCTGACTGCGGGACTGTGCCTTGGCAGCCTTATCGCCCTGACCGGCGCCCTGCACGAAGATGGCCTGGCCGATATGTGCGACGGTTTCTGGGGTGGGCATGAGAAAGCCCGGCGCCTCGAGATCATGAAAGACAGCCACGTCGGCACCTTTGGCGTATTGTCACTGGCTCTTTCGGTGCTTCTGCGCTGGTACGCCTTGACCATTCTGCTGCAGGCGGGCTGGATCGTTGCGCCCATGATTGCCGCCGGCGCCCTTAGCCGCGCGCCGATGGTCCTGCTTCTGGCGTTCATGAAAAATGCGCGCGGTCACGGCCTGGCCAACAGCACCGGCTCACCCGGACGCCAAACCGCCCTGGCGGCTTTGGGTCTGGCGCTCGCCCTGGCATTTCTCACCACCGGGTGGATCAGCCTGATTGCCGGGTTCTGGATCAGCCTCACCTGCCTGGCGCTTGCCCTGCTGAGCCAGGAAAAAATAGGCGGCCAGACCGGCGATATTCTGGGGGCCAGCCAACAAATCGCCGAGCTCACCGCGCTGGCAACCGTTGCCACATTAATTACATGAAAAACCGCCTGCAATGCACTGAATAGGCAAGAATAAACCGTTTAGAGAATGTTGCGCCAGCTCACCACACCGCCTGGTATCAGACCGCAGCGCGCGCGGTCAGAACATCGCCGACCTTTTGCATCGCCAACACTTCGTCATCGCCGGTTACCGCAGCAACTTCACGGGTCATCCGTTCCAAAGCCGCCTCATATAGTTGGCGTTCTGAATAGCTTTGTTCGCGTTGATCATCGTTGCGATGCAAATCCCGCACCACTTCCGCAATCGCGATCAAATCGCCGGAATTGATCTTTTGTTCATATTCCTGGGCGCGGCGCGACCACATGGCGCGCTTGACCTTGGCCTTGCCTTTGAGGGTTTTCATGGCGTGCGCGACAATATCAGGCGAGGAAAGCTGTCGCATACCAACTTCGATCGCCTTGTCGGTCGGCACCCGCAAGGTCATTTTGTCTTTTTCAAACGCAACCACGAACATTTCCAGCGCAAACCCGGCGACATCCTGCTCTTCGATAGTAACGATCTGGCCAACCCCATGGGCCGGATACACCACAAATTCGTTGGGGCGGAAATCGTATTTCTTCTTGCTCATCGGTCTGGGTTCCTTCATCTTTTGCAGGGCCGTCTGGCAGCCCCCTTGGGCCTACCGGCAGCGCGGTTTGGCTTGGATTAGCGTGGCAGGGTTTGGCGTGGTTTGGGCGGTAGATTACTGTGCTGCAGAGCGGGCCATATCATGCCCGCTTTCAGGCCTCCGGTTACTTTGTTCCCGTTCAATATAGCAAAAAATCTCCCGGACTTAAAGAACCCGGAACGGAACAGTCTGTTTTTCACGGATTTTTTCGCTATTACAGCAGAATATCAACCTGTAACCCGGCTCAATTCCCCTCGCCGGGCTTCTCTGAGAAGTATTTCTCAAGCTTGCCTTCCTCGCCGTCGTGTTCTTCGGCATCCGGAAGCTGGTCTTTCTTCTCGACAATCACCGGCCACAGCTCGGAGTATTTCCGGTTGAACTCAACCCATTTTTCCGCTTCCGGCTCGGTATCGGGCCGGATGGCGTCGGCCGGACATTCCGGCTCGCAAACGCCACAATCAATGCATTCATCCGGGTGGATGACCAGCATGTTCTCACCTTCGTAAAAACAATCGACCGGGCAGACTTCCACGCAATCGGTGTATTTGCAGGCAATGCACTTGTCGTTGACGATATAGGTCATCTGAACCTCATTTCTGTCTGTCAATCGCCTAGTAATGCCCCGCCAAGGATCATTCAAGCGTCCTTTGCTGAAATCGCGCCCGGTTGCGACGATCTTTCCTGCTGGGACGCCCGGCCCGGTCGTGGCCCGGAGCGCGGGGAGAACTTTCCTCGACCGGTGTCAGGTCGTGGTAAAGCGCCTGGGCTTCCGGCGCCGGGCCGCGCCGTGTGGACAATGCCGTGACCTGTACCACCCGCACCCGACGCGCCTGCAAAAACGTCAGCGTCACCCCCGGGCGCAAGGCGTGGGCCGGTTTGAGAACCTTTTGCCCGTCGACCCGCAAATGCCCGCCGGAAATCACCTTGGCGGCCAGGGCGCGGCTTTTGAAAAACCGCGCGTGCCACAGCCATTTGTCAGCGCGAATCTTTTCCGGCAGCTCAGCCAATCACTTCTTGTCCCTGAGCCCCATCAGCGCGGCGGCAAACGGGTTGTCCGGGTCAATGGCTTTTTCCTTTTTCGGCGGACGTGCCTGATACTTGCGCGCCTGGTCCGCGCGGCCACCAGCGGGTTTTTTGCCAGGCTTGCCCTTGCGACGCCCATGTCCCTGCTTGTCCGGTTTCGACCGGCGATTTGCGCCTGGCTTGCCTTTGGCAGCCCCGAAACCACCCCAGGTAAAGGTGTAAAACACCTCTTTTTCGGGCGCGGGAACCTCCGCCGTCGCCGACCCTTCAGCCAGGGAAACTGCCGGAGATTCGAGCGTCGCCGCCGCGCTGCCAGCCGCCTCTTTCGGCGCATCCTCTGCCGGTTCAGACTCTGTGGTGGCCTCTGTGGTGGCCTCCTCCACCTGCGCAGGCGCCTCGGCCACCGGCTTGACCTTGTCGCGCTCGCCTTTGCCTGCCTTGTAGCCAAGCCCGCCCATCAGATCGGCGAATTGCTCAAGCGACAGGCCAGTGATCGACAGCATGTCCGGGTTGGCCTCAAAGCCGCCCCGGCTATCCTCGGCGCGCAGCAGGTCGGCAAGGCGTTCCAGCATGTCGATACGGATCGCCCGCGCCCCGGCCTTGCGATAGCCCGCAAGGCGCCAGGTCTCTTTGTTTACATGGTCCTGGGCGGGAACCGTGACCAGCCCGGGCGGCGGCGCTTCGGGGAATTCCTCCTGGCCCTCCCACAATCCGGCAAGCACCAGCCTGAGCCGCGTCGGCGCCGGTTTCAACAGCAGCGGCATGAAGATGGTGAACTGGCCAAACCGCACCCCGTGTTTGCGCAAGGCGCCCCGTGCGTCCTGATCTAACTCTTTGACTTCACTGGCAACATCGGCACGCGGTAGAATGCCCAACGCTTCGGCCAGCCGGAAGGCAAAGCCACGCGCCAGGCCTTCGAGGGTTTCGTCGCGCCCCATCGCCAACAAAGGCTCAAACAACGTGGCAACCTTGCGATCAATGAAATGCTGCAGCCGGCGGGTGACCTTTTCCGCAACGTCTGGCCCGGCAACATCGTCGACAAAGGCCTGCACCTGCGGCTTTGTCGCTTCGGCGCCCTTGACCAGTTTACCGACGGCAAATTCGCCCCACATCAGACCGCCCTGTTCGGTATAGTCGATCTCGGTGTCGGGAGCGTTGTAAAACCGGTCCGCGCGCAGGTGAAATTCCGGGGCCAACGCCGCCGCTGCCGCCGCACTCAGGGCCTTGGCCTCCTCTGTGGATGCACTCTTGTCCTGTTGAAAGCGGAAGCCCTCCAGCTTGCCAATATAGGCGCCCTCGACCTCGACCTCACCCTTGTCATTCACCGTCGCCACCAGGTTCTCCTTCTGCTTCAACCGGCGCAAAAGCACGCTCGTACGCCGGTCGACAAATCTTTGTGTCAGTGCCAGATGCAAGGCATCCGACAAGCGGTCTTCTACCCTACGCGTGCGCGCGCGCCAATGGTCAACATCGCGCAACCAGCCATTTCTCTGCGCCACATAGGTCCATGTGCGGATATATGCCAGTCGTTTCGACAAGGCATCAATCCCACCGTCGGCGCGATCCACCCGGGCGACGCGGGAGGCAAACCAATCGGTGTCGATCGCGCCAAATTGGTGCAGATCGTTGAAGATGCGCCCCAGCAGGGCGGCGTGTTCGTTCTGCGAAATGCCGCGGAAATCCGGGATCCGGCAGATTTCCCACAACAGCCGGACCGAGGCCGGGTCGCTGGCACGCGCGCCGACCTCGGCATCTGCCGCCAGTGCCTTGAGCGCCATCAGGTCATCCGCTTCGCGCGCCCGGATCAGCCAGGGATCGTCGCTGGCCTGTTCCAGCCCGCCGATCAGGCCGGAAAGCGTGGAAAAATCCAGCCTGGAGTTGCGCCAATGCAGCTTTTTCACCGGGGCAAAGCGATGGTTTTCTATGGCCTCGGCCAGCCCGCCATCAAGCCCCGTCGCCTCGCCGGTGACGCCAAAGCTGCCGTCATTGCGAAACCGCCCGGCGCGCCCGGCAATCTGCGCCAATTCGTGGGGAAACAGCGCGCGCCAGCGCCGCCCGTCGAATTTGGACAGGGCACAAAGCGCCACATGGTCGATATCGAGGTTCAGCCCCATGCCAATCGCATCGGTGGCGACCAGGTAGTCGACTTCGCCTGCCTGATACATCGCCACCTGGGCGTTGCGGGTGCGTGGGCTGAGCGCGCCCATCACCACCGCCACGCCGCCCTTTTGACGGCGCATCAACTCGGCCATTGCGTAAAGGTTTTCCACCGAAAACCCGACAATGGCGCTGCGCTCGGGCATGCGGCTGGTCTTTTTCGCGCCCACATAGGTCAGCTTGCTGAACCGGTCGCGAAACAGAAACTCGGCCTCGGGCACCAGCGCGCCAATCGCCCCGCGCATGGTCGCCGCGCCCAGAAACAGGGTCTCGCGACTGCCGCGGGCATTGAGCAGGCGGTCGGTGAACACATGCCCGCGCTCGGGATCGGCGGCCAGCTGGATCTCGTCCACCGCCACGAAATCGGGGCTTTCGCCCAGGGCCATGGCCTCGACCGTGCAAACCCAATAGCGGGTGCGTTCGGGCACAATGCGTTCCTCGCCCGTGACCAGCGCCACCACCGAGGGGCCGCGCAGGGCAACAATCCGGTCATACACTTCGCGCGCAAGCAAGCGCAAAGGCAGGCCGATAACCCCGGTGCGATGGGCCAGCATGCGTTCGATTGCATAATGGGTCTTGCCGGTATTGGTCGGGCCAAGTACCGCTTTGACGATCCGCTCCACCGGCATTTACCCTTCTGTTGCGCCGGCCAGTGGTAGCCGGACCAGGCGACCGCTGCAAGCAGTCAGGCCCCGCCGAAAGCGACGATTCGGCAACACTTTCGATTATGACCGGACCAAATGGCGCCGGAAGCCTTGCCTTGGACCACGGCAACCGCCAGTATGCCACCGATTGAAGCTGAATCGTGTTTGGCAGGGCTTCTTCCGGACGCGGTAGAATTCAGCAAACGCCTTGACGCTACAGGAGCAAGTAAATGCAAAAGATATTAGCCCCAGCAATCATCGGGCTTGCCGCCCTCGCCGCCACCCCCGCGTCAGCGCTCGAATTTGGCGATGCGTTTCGTGTCACCGGCGATTTCGGTGTCGGCTATGACGGTTTGTTGAACACCGGCAGCATCGGTTGGGATACCTCCCTTGGGGTTCCGCTCAGCTTTGGGGGGGTTGACGTTGAAGTCGGCCTACGGACCACGGGCTTGACGAAGACCAGCGGCGGTATACTTTTTGCTCCACCGCGCACAGGGCTCTACGCGTCGGCCAGTGGCCAGTATTGGGGCCTGCATGTCGGCTTTGTCGAACATGCCACCGACGCCTACCTGCCCAATTTCGACCTGTTTCAATCTCCCAATGCCAATGTGCTTGGCCCCGGTCAAACCCCGCCATTCACTCCATTTCTGCGGTTTCAAGAGGCTTTGACTGTCGGTGACACTGTTGTGCGGGCCGAGGCGAAGTATCAGGGCTTCCTGCTGGCCTATTCCCGCTCGAATTTGACCGTCTTTTCTTCGGTCTATGCCAGCTATGATTTCGATGTTGCCAAAGTCTTTGCCGGCGCGGATTATGCGAGCGGAACATTGCTTGGCAGCTATTTCGGCGCCGAAGGCTCCATCGACAAATTCGATCTGGCCGTCATGTTGATGAATCAACCGGGCTTGCAAGTCACCAACCTGGCTGCAACCTACAATTTCAACGACAAGTTCAGCGCCGGGATCGTCACAAAAACCGCCCCCGGGATTACCTATTGGGGCCTGAACGGCAATTATCAGATCACCGATCTGGTCAAGGCCTCGGTTGGATATACCAATATCAGCGGCACCGGCATTGCTTCGGCACAGATTACTATCGACCTGAACTGAGGCGGCGGCACTCCACAATCAAAGGGTGCGGTCAATGGGCGCGGGAAGCAATCTCCGCGCCCATTGACCGGCTCAGTTTGCCCGGCTCAGAGGGTGAAAGCGCCTGCCGCCCGTTCCAGCGCCTGTATCGCGTCAAGGATATCCGCCCGGTTTGGCGCAAGCTGCAAAACTTGCTGATAGGCCCTGCGCGCCAGTTCGTCTTGTCCGGCTTCCTCCAGGATCACCCCCAACCCGGTCAATGCCCCGAAATGGCGTGGCTCCAGGGTTAGAACATGGGCGATATCCGCCATTGCCGGGCCGAACAGGCCGGCTTGATAATAGGCGGTGGCGCGCCCGTTCCAGGCGGCGGCAAAATCCGGCGCATGATCAATCAACGCGGTGAAATGCTCAATCGCCGCCGCCGCGTCGCCCTCGGCCAACGCCCTGTTGCCGCGCTCCAGCAGCAGGTTGAGCATGGGCGAGCCGCTGTCGTCCCAAAGGCGGCGAATTTCCTCTTCGATAACCGGGTATTCATCGGCCTCGGCGACCCGAAGCGCGCCGAACAATTGCTCCAGCCGCTCTTCGCGTGGGCCGGCACTCAACGGCGTCGCCAACCAGGTCAAAGCC
>CAYSBG010000050.1:0-9491 GCA_964429125.1 uncultured Aliiroseovarius sp. | reverse complement strand
GCCGAGCTGGAGATGGGCCAAGCCGTGCTTGACGGATTGGAGGAAGCTGTGGCGGTTTTTTCCGCAGGTGGTATTCTTTCCATGAGCAATGCGGCATTCACCAGGCTTTGGGGAACTGATCCGTCCAGTTCAATGGTCGAGATCAACGTGTCAGAGGCGACGTTTTCTTGGGGGCGCAAGTGTAATCCGACGCCAGTTTGGCGCCAGCTTCGTACCTTTATTACCGAAGGTGGTGAGCGAAAAAAATGGTCGGCGCCGGTGACTTTGAAGGACGGGCGGGTCATCGATTGTAGCTTTGCGCCGATGTTGCAAGGTGCGACCATGGTAACGTTTACTCCGGCACTTGGAGTGCCGATGCACGCACCTCTTGAGCCGGCTTCTGCGCAAGCGCTGACATAATCCTGCTTGCAGCTGGGGAAGGGGCAGCTAAGACTGGCTCCATGCAAGACGTCCAGCACCTGGAAATAACACTCGCTTCGCCCGAAGCCACCGCACAAATAGCGCGTCGCTTGGCGCCGCAGCTGCGTGCGGGCGATTGTATTTTGTTGGAGGGGCCGATTGGTGCCGGGAAATCACATTTTGCCCGGGCCTTGATCAAGGCGCGCCTTGCCGCAAAAGGGCGCGACGAGGACGTGCCGTCGCCGACCTTTACTCTGGTGCAGACATATGATGACGGTGATGTCGAAATCTGGCATGCGGATCTGTATCGCCTTAACGGCCCGGCTGATATTGATGAACTTGGCCTTTGGGAGGCATTTGACACGGCGTTGAGTTTGATTGAATGGCCGGATCGTTTGGGGAAATATGCACCGAAAGACGCGTTGACCCTGACCTTTTCGCCGATTGGAGAAAGCGACCGACGCCTGCTTGCGCTGCGGTTTGCGTCCGCGCATTGGCAAGGACGGATCGCGCGAATGGGTTGGCACGATGTCCAGTAAGCGCGCCCACGAGAAAGCCGCGTTTCTTGGGCGCATCGGATGGGCCGGCGCCCGAATGCAGCCTTTGGCCGGGGATGCCTCGGCGCGACGCTATGAACGGCTGAGCGGTGGGCCGGGCGGCGCAGGTGCGGTTCTGATGGACGCGCCACCGCAAACCTGCACGTCAACCGCCGCGTTTGTGAAAATTGCGCAACACCTGACCGTTTCCGGCTTTTCCGCACCGCGTATCTTACACAAAGACGTTGCCGGTGGATTTTTATTACTAGAGGATTTGGGGGACGATCTGTTTGCGCGTGTGGCCAGGAATAATCCCCAAGCAGAGCAGGAGCTGTATTCGGCCGCAACAGATTTTCTGGTTGCTATGCATAGTACAACGCCCCCGACAGGGCTTGCGGTTTTGGGTGTTGGCGCGCTTGCCCGAATGATTGGCGTTACCTTTGAGTGGTATTGCCCAACCCCAAAGACAGAAGAAAAACAGGTGGCAATGGCAGCGATGGCCCATGCGCTCGGAGGCCTGAAGCCTAATGCGACTGTGCTGGCATTGCGGGATTTTCATGCCGAGAACCTGATCTGGCTACCAGAGCGTGCGGGTGTTGCCCGGGTCGGTTTGCTTGATTTTCAGGACGCATTTTTGGGGCATCCGGTCTATGATCTGATTTCTCTGACCCGCGATGCACGGCGGGATGTCTCTGCAGAGACAGTGCGCCGAACCATGGCGCGTTACATTGCGGCGACCGGGCAATCAGAGGTCGCGTTCGGCCGGGCTGCGGCGACGTTTGCGGTACAGCGAAACCTGCGAATCCTCGGGGTTTTCGCGCGCCTTGCCAAGCGAGATGCCAAGCCCGCGTATTTAGATTATATTCCAAGGGTTTGGGGTCATTTGCAACGTGATTTGTCCCATCCCTATTTGGCGGACCTGGGAAGAATTGTCCTACGCGCCCTTCCCCCGCCCCGCCCCGAATTTTTGCTGGAAATGAGAGAAAAATGCTCGACACCCCCCGCGCCGCAATGATTTTTGCCGCTGGTTTCGGGACCCGTATGGGACCGCTGACCGCCGCACGGCCCAAGCCGATGGTGATGCTTGCAGGGCGGCCGATGATTGATCGCGCTGTTGATATTATCCGAGATGCCGGTGTGGTGCGAATTGCCGCCAACCTGCATTATCATGCTGAAATGCTTGCCTCGCATCTGGAACCACAAGGTGTGGCACTTTCACGGGAAGAACCGGATATTCTGGAAACCGGCGGTGGATTACGGGCGGCGTTGCCGTTGTTGGGGGACGGGCCGGTTTATACGCTGAATCCGGATGCTGCATGGCGTGGGCCAAACCCGCTGACTACGCTGGCGGCAAAGTGGAGACCTGAGAAGATGGATGCGCTTTTGTTGCTGATTCCGCGTGTTCAAGCGCGGGGCTACACAGGGCAAGGCGATTTCCTTAAGGACTCTGATGGGCAGTTGGCGCGGGGGCCGGGGATGGTCTATTCTGGGGCACAGATACTCCAAACAGAGTTGCTGGACGGAGTTGCGCAGAAAGTGTTTTCGTTGAACAAAGTGTGGGATTTCATGCAGGCCCGCGGGCGTTTGTTCGGGGTGGTTTATCCGGGAGAATGGTGCGACGTGGGCACGCCTGAGGGTCTGGAGCGCGCTGAGGAAATGCTGGGGCAGGCGGATGTTTGACCCATGCGACTGCGCACGAGTTTTCTGTACGCCAGTGGGTGTTGATCTGCCTCGTGCGCTTGTTGACGGCTTGGCCGAGCGACTGGAGGGCCAGAACCCGGCGGCATGGGCACGGGTAGAGATTTTTGTTGCGACCAGGCGCATGCAACGGCGCATTCAGGCAATGCTTGGTGAAGGGCCAGCCCGGCTGATGCCGCGTATCCGCACGATTTCGGATATCGGCCGAGATGTCGGTTTAGCCGACCTGCCAGAGTCGGTTTCGCCGTTACGGCGACGGTTGGAATTAACCCGGCTGATTGGCGCCTTGTTGGAAAGTCAACCTGACCTCGCCCCGCGCACCGCCCTTTTTGACCTAGCCGACAGCCTTGCCGGGTTAATGGATGAAATGCAGGGTGAAGGGGTTAGCCCGGCGCGTTTGCAGACAATAGACGTTGCCAACCATTCAGCTTATTGGGCGCGCAGCCTCGAATTCCTGAAAATTGTTGAGCGCTATTTCGGCGAAACCCGCGCACGCGAACCTGATGCTGAGGCGCGCCAACGTTTGGTGATAGAGCGATTGGCTGAGCGTTGGAAGGTAACGCCCCCTAGCCACCCAATTATTGTCGCTGGTTCAACCGGGTCGCGTGGTGCCACAGCCTTGTTTATGCGTAGCGTTGCAGAACTGCCACAAGGTGCGCTGGTGCTGCCGGGATTTGATACCGATCTACCCGGCCATGTCTGGAATCGCTTATCTGACCCGATCGAAGGTGAAGATCATCCACAATTCCGCTTTGCCCGATTGTTAGGGGATCTTGAACTGGATCCCCTGGGGGTACGACAATGGGCGCCAGGTCATTCACCGCATAACCCCGCGCGCAACCAGCTGGTATCGCTGGCCTTGCGTCCGGCGCCGGTGACAGATCAATGGCTGGAAGAAGGCGCGGGCTTTGACCGGCAAATGCTGGAACAGGCAACGGCAAGACTAAGCCTGATAAGAGCGTCATCTCCACGGGCCGAGGCAGTGGCCATTGCGCTGCGGCTGCGTCGTGCGGTCGAGGACGGACAGAAAGCCGCGTTGATTACCCCGGACCGAGTGCTGACTCGACAGGTTGCAGCCGCACTGGCACGGTGGAATATCGAGCCTGATGATAGTGCGGGGCAACCTTTGGCGCTTAGCGCGCCGGGAAGGTTTCTACGCCATGTGGCTGATTTGCTGGGAGAGAAATTAACCGCGACAATGCTGCTGATCTTGCTCAAACATCCGCTGACCGCGTCTGGTTCTGCCCGGGGTAATCACCTGCGTTGGAGCCGCGATCTGGAACTGGAAGTTTTGCGCAAGGGGATGCCATTTCCGAACGCTGGCGATCTGATTGATTGGGCCGAGCGCAAACACAAGGGAGATGCGGAGCGGTTGCACTGGGTGAACTGGTTGGCCGGGCTTTTGCAGGGGTTGGAGGAGCTTGGTATAGCACCGCTGGAGGACCATGTTGCCCGCCACTTGGCTGTTGGCGAAGCATTGGCGGCCGGGCCAGATGGGGCGGTCGGGACGAGTGGCGGCTTGTGGGATAAACCGGCCGGACGTGCGGCGCGAACGGCTATCCATGCTTTGGCGAAAGAGGCACAAGCGGGTGGCGCGTTGAGCGCTGCGGATTACCGCCAGCTATTTCGGGCTGTTCTGGCGCGTGGTGAGGTCCATGACCCCGACAGCCCGCATCCTGGGGTGATGTTCTGGGGCACGATGGAAGCACGTGTTCAGGGCGCCGATCTGGTAATCCTGGCCGGGCTGAATGACGGGGTCTGGCCAGAAATGCCGTCGCCTGACCCGTGGTTGAATCGACAAATGCGCCTGGAGGCCGGGCTCTTGCTCCCGGAACGGCGCATAGGCCTGGCCGCACATGATTTCCAACAAGCCATTGGCGAGCCGGACGTGGTTCTTAGCAGATCCGTTCGCGACAACGAAGCCGAGACTGTCGCGTCGCGTTGGCTGCTGCGTCTGGAGAATTTGCTGCGTGGCCTGGCTGATGGCGGCGGTGATATGCTGAAAGAAATGACCGCGCGTGGTGAGGTCTATTTGCGCTTGGCCGAGCGGTTGGATGACCGTTTGGAGGGCCCGCTTATGCCGGCGACACGCCCCTCACCACGCCCGCCGGTTTCGGCACGGCCAAAGCAGCTTTCGGTGACACGGATCGGGGTTTTGGTACGCGACCCTTACGCGATTTATGCGCAGTATGTACTGAAACTGCGGGCGCTGGATCCATTGCAGCGGACGGCCGATGCGCTTTTGCGCGGTACGGTGCTGCACAAGGTCGCCGAACGGTTTATGGCCTCGGATATTGCGCCGGATTCGCCGGATGCGGTTGAGCGTTTGTTGCAAATGGCCTCGGATACACTTGAAGACGAAGTGCCTTGGCCTGCTGCGCGAATCTTGTGGCAAGCGCGTTTGGGGCGGGTGGCCGGGCAGTTTCTGAATGATGAGGCCGAACGCCGTGCAGAGGGGCGGAATCTGGCCAACGAGGTGAATGGGCGTCTGGCACTGGATGGGGTTGATTTCACGCTGACGGCACAGGCGGACCGCATTGATCAACTCGAGGATGGGTTGGCTATATACGATTATAAGTCCGGCAAGCCGCCCGAGAAAAAACCGCGTTTGTTGTATGACAAGCAATTGGAGTTGGAGGCGCTGATCGCACGGGATGGTGGATTTGAAAACCTGCCAGCCAGCAGGGTTGCACGCATTGGCTATATCGCATTGGGAACCGCTGATGCGTTCAAACCGGAAAACATTTCCGACGAGAAGATAGACGAGGTTGCTGCCGGGTTGAATGCGCTGATTGGCGCCTATCTGTCCCCGACGCAAGGGTACACGGCAATTCGGCTTTCGCCTGATCTTGGATTTCCCACCGACTATCGTCACCTGGCGCGATTTGGCGAATGGGATGTGAGCCAAATGCCCAATCCCGAGGAGGTTGGTGATGGGCTTTGATCAGGCTACAGAACGGCAGAATCAGGCCTCTGAGCCCCATGCCTCAACCTGGCTTTCGGCCAATGCGGGGTCGGGCAAGACCAAAGTGCTGACTGACCGGGTGGCACGCCTGTTGTTGGCCGGGGTGGCGCCGCAAAACATCTTGTGCCTGACATATACCAAGGCCGCAGCGAGCGAAATGCAGAACCGCCTGTTCAAATTGCTTGGCAGTTGGGCGATGAAACCGGACAATGAACTACGCCGTGACCTGGCAAAGTTGGGCGAGACGCCGAGCGACGATTTGCGCGCAACGCGGAGCCTGTTTGCTCGGGCGATCGAGACACCGGGCGGGTTGAAAATTCAGACCATTCACAGCTTTTGCGCCGCACTTTTGCGTCGGTTTCCACTAGAGGCCGGGGTGTCGCCTCAATTTCACGAGATGGACGATCGTGCGGCATTAATCTTGCGCGAAGAAGTGGTCGAAGCCATGGCGACGGGCTCGGAAAAAACAGCTCTGGACGATCTGGCGGTTTATTTCACCGGGCAGGATTTCGGCAAGTTTCTTGAGGATATCGTCAGCAATCGCTTGCAGTTTGAAGACGCCCCCAAGGCAAGCGATATTTGGCGGAGGATGGGTTTGAGTCCGGGTTTTGACGATTCGGATATCTTGGCCGGGGCGCTTGCGCCCGGGGACGATTCCTTAATAGAAGAACTGTTGCCGATCTTGCAAACTGGGTCGAAAAATGAGAGGAAAATGGCCGCCAAGTTGGCAGGGTATTGTGCGGATATGCAGCCCAGTGCCAAGCTGGAGCTGTTCCAGAAGGCTTTTATGACCGCGAAACTGCAGCCGCTCAAGACGCTGTTGACCAAAGCCACAGCCACGGGTCCGGCGGCGCATTTGGCGCCATTGCTCGCGCAATTGACAGGGCGTTTGGCCATAGGGGTTGAGCAGCAAAAAGCGCTGCATACCGCGCGTCGGACCTTGGTGCTGCATGCTTTCGCCAATCCGTTTCTGGCCGCTTATGAAGCACGCAAACAGGCGCGGGGCTGGTTGGACTTTGACGACTTGATCACCAAGGCCGGGGAACTGTTGAGCGATCCGGCGCTTGCGGCGTGGGTGCTTTATCGATTGGACGGCGGAATCGACCACATTCTGGTCGACGAAGCCCAGGATACCTCGCCTGCTCAGTGGAAGGTGATAGCGTTGTTGGCGCAGGAGTTCACCTCGGGAGAAGGCGCGCGAAACGTGGCCCGCACGATTTTCGTGGTTGGTGATCCAAAGCAATCGATCTATTCGTTTCAGGGGGCCGATCCGGACGAGTTTTCTCGGATAAAAGACCATTTCCAAACCGGGCTGAACCAGGCAGGCCAGCGGTTTCAAGAACTGCGACTGGAGTATTCATTCCGCTCGGCTTCCTCGGTGTTGGGATTGGTCGATCACGCGCTGAAGGGTATGGCAGGGCTGGAAGATGACGGCTTTCAGCATATCGCATTTTTCGACAAGCCCGGCCGGGTTGACCTTTGGCCGTTGGTGCCCAAGAACGCCTATACAGAAGAGCGTGCCTGGCATGATACCAGTGATATCGAATTGCCCGAAACGCATAGTGCTGTCCTCGCCAAGGCGGTGGCCGATGAAATAAGCAGAATGCTTGCCGAAGAAAGCCTGCCGGGTGATGACGGCGTCTTCCGCCCGGTTCAGCCACGCGATATTCTCATTTTGGTGCGCGGCCGCATCAGCGGGCTTTTTGAGGAGTTGATCCGTGCCTGCAAGGCGGCTGGCCTGCCGATTGCCGGGGCCGATCGGCTGAAATTGGGTGCGGAAATTGCGGTCAAGGATCTGACGGTTTTGTTACGGTTTCTGGCCACACAGGAGGATGATCTGTCACTGGCAACGCTGCTGCGGTCGCCCTTGTGTGGGTTAAGCGAGGGCGAGCTTTATGCCTTGGCCGCACCGCGCCCCGATGGCGATTTCTTGTGGAAAGCGTTGCGCGAAAGCAGCCATACTGCGGTGTTGGAAATGCTCAACGATTTGCGTGGCCAAACGGATTTCTTGCGACCATACGAGTTGTTGGAGCGGGTACTGACCCGGCACGGCGGGCGCAAGGCCCTGCTGGCGCGGCTGGGGCGAGAAGCCGAAGATGGCATGGATGCGCTCTTGGCTCAGGCGTTGAACTATGAAAGTTTGGAGACGCCCAGCCTAACCGGGTTTCTGGAATGGTTGGAGGTCATGGATGTCGAGATCAAGCGACAAATGGACAGTGCCGGTAACCTTATCCGGGTGATGAGTGTGCACGGGGCAAAGGGGCTTGAAGCGCCGATCGTGTTCCTGCCAGATTGCGCCAAAAAGAAATCACGCGTCGCACCCGCACTTTTAAAGGTGGATGGGACCCCGGTTTGGCGACCTAATGCCGAAATGATTCCACCAATTTTGTTGCCCCATGTCGAAGCAGAAATGGAGTCAGCGCGGCTGGAAGATGCGCGCCTGCTATATGTGGCTGCGACCCGCGCTGCGAATTGGCTGATCGTCGCGGCCGCCGGGGAAGAGGACAGTACTGCCAGTAGTTGGCATGACCTTTTGGCCAAGGGGATGAAAGAGGCCGGCAGTGTACCGCATGATTTTGCAGTGGGCCGGGGCCTGCGTCATGAAAACGGAAAATGGGTGACGGGTAATCTGGCGCTGGGTCGGGAGGTCCGCGAACGGGAGGCGCTGCCAGAGTGGGTCCGGCAAATACCGAAAGCATGTTCTCCAGACGCGTCGCCGCTTGCGCCTTCGGATTTGGGCGGCGCAAAGGCTCTGCCGGGAGCCGCGCATGAAAAAGAACAGGCCAAGCATCGTGGCCGGCTTTTGCATCTGTTGCTAGAAAAATTGCCGGATCATCCACCGGATCAATGGCCAAACCTTGGGCGTTTGTTGCTGACAAATGGAGTGGATGCGATTGAAACGGCGGTAGCTGACACGCTTGTCGCCGAGGCTACGGCGCTCCTGAAAAATCCGCGTCTTACACATGTTTTTGCTCCAGGTACTCTGGCAGAGGTAGATGTAACGGCGACTTTGTCAGCGCTTGGGAATGCGCGAATTCACGGGTCCATTGACCGGCTGATCCTTGGCGAGCATGAGGTTACAATCGTAGATTTCAAGTCAAACGCTGTTGTGCCGGAAACGCCGGAAAAGGTACCCGAAGGCATCCTGCGGCAAATGGGCGCTTATTGTGACGCGGTGTCGCAGATTTTTCCCAAACATAAGGTAAAATGCGCCATCCTATGGACAACAAACGCAGAATTGATGCCAATACCAACCGCTCTGGCAAAAGGTACGCTTTCCCTGCCTTGACGGGGGCAGGTGGGCTACATAGGTTCCGTGCAAACCACAATGCCAAGGAGACACCTCATGGCCACTGTACCTGTTACTGACGCAACATTTGACGAAGAAGTTCGCAACTCGGACGTTCCGGTTATCGTTGATTTCTGGGCCGAATGGTGCGGCCCTTGCAAGCAAATTGGCCCGGCTCTGGAAGAGTTGGCAGTCGAGTATGAAGGCAAGTTGAAAATCGCCAAAGTCAATGTTGACGAAAACCCGAATTCGCCTGCGCAATTCGGCGTTCGTGGTATTCCGACGCTTTTCATGTTCAAAGACGGCGAAGTCATCTCCAACAAAGTCGGCGCCGCCCCCAAAGCGATGCTGAAAAGCTGGATTGACGAGTCGATCTGAAGCTGACCAAGTCAAAGTGCGCGACCAAGCCCGGCTGAAAAGCCGGGTTTTCTAAATGGGTGGTCCGGATCGGGCTGGAGCCTGTGATACTTGCCAATAAAGCGTTTCGACATATTGTCGTGTCTCAACAATATGTCGAAACGCTTTAGGCAAGTCAAAAGGCGGCTGGAGCACAAAGATCCTGGCGCTCACCGACGCGCTCGGAAATCTGGTGCGGTTCGTGCGT
>CAYSBG010000049.1:0-9522 GCA_964429125.1 uncultured Aliiroseovarius sp. | reverse complement strand
AAACGCCCATGACATTGAGAGGGTGCGAGCGTTTCGACATATTGTCGTGTCTCAATAATATGTCGAAACGCTTTAAAACCAGGATTTGCTTTTATCCCCGTTTGCCTCCCCTTGTCGGCCTACCCGGCCCCGGGCTAAACCGCTTCCATGAAGGACAACATTCATCCACTGCTTGACGACGCTCCCGACACCACGGAATTTCGCAAGCTACGCAAACGGATCATCCGCAATGTGCGCGAGGCGATCGCGCAATACGCCATGGTCCAGCCCGGCGCCCGCTGGGCGGTCTGCCTGTCGGGGGGCAAGGACAGCTACACGCTCCTGGCCGCCTTGTACGAGCTGAAATGGCGCGGACTTTTGCCGGTCGACCTCTTGGCAATCAATCTGGACCAGGGCCAGCCGGGTTTTCCCGCCACCGTGCTGCCGGAATTCCTGGAACGGATGCAGGTGCCCCACCGGATCGAATACGAGGACACCTATTCGATCGTCATGGACAAGATCCCCGAGGGGCGCACCTTTTGTTCACTATGTTCGCGACTGAGGCGCGGAAATCTTTACCGGATTGCCCGTGAAGAAGGCTGCTCGGCGGTGGTTCTGGGCCACCATCGTGACGATATCCTCGAAACTTTCTTCATGAACCTGTTTCATGGCGGCCGTCTGGCAACCATGCCGCCCAAGCTGCTGAACGACGCCGGTGACCTGCTCGTCCTGCGCCCGCTCGCCCATGTCGCCGAGGCCGACTGCGCCCAGTTCGCCAATGCCATGGATTACCCGATCATCCCCTGCGACCTGTGTGGTTCACAGGACGGATTGCAGCGCCAACAGGTCAAGAAAATCCTCGATGGCTGGGAAAAAACCAGCCCCGGGCGCCGCCAGGTCATGTTTCGCGCCTTGATGAACGCCCGGCCTTCCCATTTGCTCGACCCGAAATTGTTCGATTTTCAAGGGCTTGAACGTTTCCCCCGGGGATAATTCCAATTTGAACAAAAAAAGAACATTATAGATACATCCTGTTAACCTGTGGTTGATTAACACGGCATAGTCTCGCGTCAGGCAGGACTGCCCGCGTTCAACAAGGAAGCTGCGCCATGGGTGAATTTTACGACAATCCGTTTCGGGAAAGCACTTTACAAACACTGCAACGCAAAGTGTGGGAGGTTTTGGGCGGGCCGCAATTGGCGGCCTTCCTTCCGGCTGTGTTCCTGGCGGCCTTCTGGTTTGGTGGCGAAGGGTTGCTTATGTTCCTGGCAATTGTCTTTCCCGCACTCCTGACACTTGCCGGCCTGGCCACGCGCCCGCATCCAAACAGCCGGTGGCCCGCTGATGCAATCACTGGCCTACCGTTGCGCGAAGCCTTGCTGACACATCTGCGCCAGGGATTGGCCCGCGTCGCAAAAGGCGTTGATTATCAACAGGTTTGCATGGTTCTGGAAATTGATGACGCCGAAAGGTTACGCGAACGACATGGCCATTCCGCGGGCGATCTGTTGATGTATGAAACCGGGTTGCGCCTGCGTGAAATGCTGCGACCAGAGGATTTGGTGGTGAGCCTTGGATATGGCAAATTCGGCCTTGCCTTGCGCGGTGGACAACGGATGAACCTCGAAGCGATGATTCAGATCGCCGCAAGGTTACAGCAAATTGTCAGCGAGCCGATCTCGGTCGACGAGGCACGAATCCTGGTCACGGGCAGCATCGGTTTTGTCTTGCCCAATCGCGCCCCGGCACAAACCTCGGATGCCTACCTTCTGGCGGCCGAGAACGCCCTCGAAGCCGCTCAGAAAGCCGGCCCCGGCTCGGTGCGTGCCTATACAGCCTCAATGCATCGGCGCCCCGTCGCTTCCGGGTTTGCCGGACAGGAGGTGCTTAAAGCACTGGACGACGGACAAATCACCGCGTGGTTCCAACCACAGATTTCAACCGATACCGGGGCCCTCACCGGATTTGAGGCGCTTGCCCGCTGGCAACACCCTGAAAAAGGGCAAATCGCGCCAGGCGCATTTTTACCGGCAATGGCAGCCGCCGGCCTGTTTGAACGCCTGGGTGAAGTCATGCTGTTCAAATCGCTGAACGCGCTACGCGACTGGGACCGGGCCGGGTTCGAGGTGCCGAATATCTCTGTCAACCTGTCAGCGGACGAATTACGCAACCCGAAATTGTTTGATAAAATCCGTTGGGAGCTGGATCGGTTTGATATCGCCCC
Organism: uncultured Aliiroseovarius sp.; assembly: GCA_964429125.1. Lineage (GTDB taxonomy): Bacteria > Pseudomonadota > Alphaproteobacteria > Rhodobacterales > Rhodobacteraceae > JAAEUB01. Next base: position 7,319 of record CAYSBG010000049.1, on the reverse strand, counting down.
TGAACGCCTGACACTTGAAATCCTGGAAAATGTCGTAGCGGATGCCGAAGACGACACCGCGACACGCAATATTGCCGCCCTTTCCGCATTGGGGTGCCAAATTGACCTGGATGATTTTGGCACTGGTCATGCCTCGATCACCAATATCCGCCGATTTGATGTGCATAGAATCAAGATTGACCGTTCGTTCATTACCCATGTTGACACGGATCGCGATCAGCAAAACATGGTCGCTGCAATCCTGACCATGGCCGAGCGGCTAAATGTCGAAACCGTGGGCGAAGGGGTCGAAACGCCCGGCGAGCACGCCATGCTCGCACAACTTGGCTGCGACCACGTGCAAGGCTATTCCATCGGAAAACCGATGCCGTTTGAAGCGACCGGAAGCTGGATCGAAACGCACAAACAAAACCTCCCGGAAACACCTTCTTTGAAAAAGCGCGCCTGAGCCCCGGAATGCTGCCCGGTTTTGCATCCCGCTCGGCTGTCCTGCCATGGATGCGGCCTTAAAACTGCTTGACCTTTGCGCCTATGCCCTGTTGAACCTCCGTCATCGGAAACCACAAGGTATGGGCCAAAATGGACGAGCAGAACAAGAATCTGATCCTGGCAACATTGTTGAGCTTTTTGGTCATCACCGTGTGGCTCATGCTATTCCCACCGCAGCAGCCGGAACCAGATCTTACGGTGCCCAGCGCGGCGGAATTGTCTGCAAACGGCGAGACCTCTGTGCCAATTGCAGATGCGGGCAACGCCGGGGGCCCCACCACAACCCCCACCGGCCAGACAGATACCGCAGCCCTGGCCTTGGCCGAAGCACCCCGCATCACCATTGAAACCCCAGAGCTTTCCGGATCCATTTCCCTGCTTGGCGGGCGCATTGATGACTTGCGCCTTAAGCTGTATCGCGTCGATACCTCGGAAAATTCGGATATCGTTACCCTGTTTCGCCCCGAAGGTGAACTGGATGCCTATTACGCGTTGTACGGCTGGGCCGCAGCAGCCGGGCTTGATCCATCCCTGGTGCCCGGCGCCACCACGCTCTGGCAACTCGAAAAGGGAAACACCCTTACCCCGGAAACGCCCGTTACGCTTGTCTGGGACAATGAGGCCGGGCTGGTATTTCGCCGCGAGATATCGGTAGATGACAAATACATGTTCTCGCTCACCCAAAGCGTCGAGAATACCGGGGACGGCGCACAAAGGTTGGCGCCATATGGGGTAATCCGGCGCCACGGCCTGCCCTCGAACCTGTCAAAATTCTACATCCTTCACGAAGGCGCAATCCTTCAGTCCGGCGAAGAAATGAGCGAGATTGACTACAAAGACCTGCGCAAAGCCGACCCGGATCCCAAATGGGGCGCGGCAAGCGAAGTCATTTCCTCCGCCGGCAACGGCTGGCTCGGCTTTACCGATCATTTCTGGATGACGACCCTGATCCCTGCTTCTGATGCCAGCTTTGACGGCGTTTTCAAATACTATGAAAGCAATGACCTCTACACCGCCTGGTCCGCACTCGAAACAATAGAGGTCGCGCCAGGAACAACCGCCTCTGCAACCACCCGCCTGTTCGCGGGCGCCAAAGAATGGGAAACCATCCGCGCCTATGAAAAAGAAGAAAACGTCTACAAGTTCATCGATTCCATCGATTGGGGCTGGTTTTTCTTCATCACCAAACCGATGTTTGCGCTTTTGCACTACCTGAACAAATACATCGGCAACATGGGCTGGTCGATCATTGTCCTGACCTTTGTGGTCAAGGCAATGCTGCTACCGCTGGCGTACAAATCCTATGTCTCCATGGCCAAGATGAAAGAGCTTCAGCCTGAAATGGAGAAGCTCAAGGAGCGCGCGGGCGAGGACAAGCAGAAGCAACAAAAAGAGATGATGGAACTGTACAAACGTGAGAAGGTCAATCCGGCCTCAGGTTGTTTGCCAATCTTCCTGCAAATTCCCATCTTCTTCTCGCTCTACAAGGTGATCTTTGTCACACTTGAGCTGCGCCACGCCCCTTGGATCGGCTGGATACGCGACCTGTCCGCACCGGATCCCAGTTCGATCCTCAACCTTTTTGGCCTGCTGCCGTTCTCCCCGCCGGAGCCTACCAGCATGTTGGCGACCGTTTCCCTGGGCCTGTTGCCGATCCTTCTGGGTATCTCCATGTGGCTCCAACAGAAACTGAACCCGGCGCCCACCGACAAAACCCAGGCGATGATCTTTGCCTGGATGCCATGGGTGTTCATGTTCATGCTCGGTCGGTTTGCCAGCGGGTTGGTGCTCTACTGGATTACCTCCAACACCCTGACCTTTACCCAGCAATACCTGATCATGCGCAGCCACGGGCACAAGCCAGACGTGTTTGGCAATATTATCAAGAGCTTCAAGCGCAAACCAAAGGATGACATATGACCCCGCATGTCGCGGCAATCTGGCGCCATCCGATCAAAAGCCACGGGCGCGAGGAACTGGCGCGTACATTGCTGACCGAAGGCCGTTGCATTCCCTGGGACAGGCGTTGGGCCGTCGCCCATGAAATGGCCGAGATCGACTTGCAAGACCCGCAATGGGTGGCATGCAGCAACTTTTCCCGTGGGGCCAAAGCGCCAAAGCTGATGGCGATCACCGCCCGGGTGAACTTGCGGCTGCAAGAAGTTACCCTGTCGCACCCGGACCTTCCCGACCTGACCCTCAACCCGGACAAAGACCCCGGCGCGCTGATCCAATGGGTTATGGCGATCAGCCCAACCAACCGCGCCCTGCCCGCCCATGTGGTGAGAGTAGGAAAAACCGGCTTGACCGACACGGATTTCCCATCAATTTCGCTGATCAATATGGCCTCGCATAGCGCCGTGGAAACCCAATTGGGCAGGAAGATTTCGGCCAACCGCTGGCGGGCCAATCTGTTTCTCGACGGGTTGGAACCATGGGAGGAACGCGACTGGATTGGAAAAACCATCCGCGTTGGCCGCGCCGAGCTGGAAATCCGCGAACATATTACCCGCTGTCTGGCGACAACCACCTCAACGCGCACCGGCGAACGCGACGCCGATACGCTGGGCGCGCTGGATGCCGGATGGGGGCACAAACAATTCGGTATCTATGGTGTCGTTACCAAGACCGGCGACCTGCGTCAGGGTGATGCGATCGAGGTGCTTGGGTGAGCCTGCCATTTCCCCTTGTCGATGCCCCCGATGACGGCGCGCGAGAGACCGGACGCAAGCTGTTCGCTGGCGAAACCGCTTTTCTCAAGGGCGTGGTGGCCATGGATGGCCTGCCTCCGGCCGACCGGCCCGAGGTCTGTTTTGCCGGGCGATCAAACGTCGGGAAAAGCTCGCTTATCAATGCGTTAACAGGGCGCAAGGGGCTGGCGCGCGCCTCCAACACTCCCGGCCGCACCCAGGAAATAAACTTCTTCACCACCCTGAACGGACCGTTTTTGGTCGACCTGCCCGGCTATGGCTATGCCAATGCGCCGGTCGCGGTGGTGGAAAAATGGCAGCGCTTGCTCAAGGCGTATTTGTCAGGCCGGGCCAGCCTGCGTCGGGCCTTTGTTCTGGTCGACGCCCGCCATGGGATCAAATCCGTCGACCAGGAAATCATGGCGTTGCTGGACAGCTCGGCTGTGACCTTTCAGGTGGTGCTGACAAAGGCCGACAAGGTCAAAGACAAGGACCGCAAAAAGGTTCTTGCACAGGTCCGCAAGGCGCTCGCCACCCACCCCGCGGCATTTCCGGAAATGGTCCTGACGTCGTCAGAAAAGGGTACCGGCATTGAAACCTTGCGCGCGATCATTGCAGGGCTTGCCAGCGAAGGCTAGAAACCGGACACTCTTGGCGAGGACCGACAATGAAGAAACAGACCATGAACCGCGACTGGATAGCCACCGCCCGCACCCTTTCCCAGGCTCTGCCGCTACTGCAGCGCTATGACGAGGCCACGGTCGTGATAAAATTCGGCGGCAATGCCATGGGCGACGACGAGGCCATGGCCAGTTTTGCCCGCGACATCGTGTTGATGCGCCAGGTCGGGGTGAACCCGGTGGTGGTGCATGGCGGCGGGCCAATGATCAATGACATGCTGGGGCGCCTTGGCGTCGAAAGCCGTTTTGTCGGCGGCAAACGCGTCACCGATGCGGCGACGGTCGAAGTGGTTGAAATGGTGTTGGCCGGCCGGGTCAACAAGCGTATCGTCCAGGCCATCAATGCCGAAGGCGGGCGCGCGGTTGGCCTGTCGGGCAAGGACGCGCGGCTGATGACCTGCGAGCAAACCGACCCGGCGCTCGGTTTTGTCGGCACCCCGTCCAAGATGGATTCGAAAATTCTGCGCGACCTGTTTGCCGAAGAGATCATCCCGGTTATTGCGCCGATTGGTGCGGGTAAAAACGGAGAAACCTTCAATGTGAATGGCGACACTGCGGCCGGGGCCATTGCCAGCGCGCTGAAGGCGGATCGGCTCTTGCTTCTGACCGATGTGGCCGGGGTGAAAAACGCGGAAGGCGAGGTTCTGACCGAACTGAGCGCGGCGCAGATACGCGACATGACCGCGGACGGCACCATTGCCGGCGGCATGATCCCGAAAACCGAAACGGCGCTGGCGGCGATCAAGGCTGGCGTGCGCGCCGTGGTCATTCTGGACGGTCGCGCGCCCAATGCCTGCCTGCTGGAGCTCTATACGGAACATGGCGCCGGTTCGATCATTCGCGGCTGATGGACCATTGGTCGCGGCTTTGTGCATTGCATAGGGGTCTTTTGCACCTAGATTGCCAGAATGGAAAACGAAGCCACAATCCGCCTCGCCGCCTTTCTGGGCCTGTTCGCGCTCTTTGCCGTGCTCGAGGCCGTCATGCCGCGAAAAAAGCGCGCGCAGCCGCGCACGACCCGCTGGTTCACCAACCTGTCGATCATCGTCATTGACAGCCTGGCGACAAGGGCCATGGCAATCCTGCTGCCGCTTCTGGCAGTTGGGGCCGCCTTGGACGCGCAATCCCAGGGCTGGGGACTGCTCAACCTGCTGGGCGGGCCGCTTTGGCCAAGGGTGTTGGCGGCGATTTTCATCCTGGATCTGGCGATCTGGTTTCAGCATATGGTGTTTCACAAAGTGCCGGTCCTCTGGCGGCTTCACCGGGTTCATCACTCCGATCGCGACATCGACGTGACCACGGCGCTCAGGTTCCATCCCATTGAAATTGCAGCATCAATGCTGATCAAGATCGGCGTGGTATACCTGATCGGTGCGCCGGCACTTGGCGTGATCCTGTTTGAGATCCTGCTCAATGGATCGGCCATGTTCAACCATGCAAACATGCGCCTGCCGCTGGGGGTTGATCGGGTGGTGCGCAAGGTTTTCGTCACCCCGGACATGCACCGGGTACATCATTCGGTTCACCACGAAGAATTCAACACCAACTACGGCTTTGCCCTGTCGATTTGGGACCGGATGTTTAACACCTATACCGACCAACCGCGTGATGGCCACGATGACATGGTGATCGGTCTGCAATGGCAGGACGACAAACCGTCGCGTCTGGATTGGGCGCTCCTGCTGCCATTCAAGAGAAAGTGACGCTGGAAACCCACCTTGCAGAAAGCGGACTGGCCCTGATGGGGCTGGTCGGCGAGGACCAGCAGACCATTGCCCTGCTCGGCCCGCTGGAACCGGATTTTTGGCGCCGTTTTACCGCGGCACCGGAATACAGGGACGGCGCCCCGGACCCGTTGGACCGCTACTCCAAGCGGGTGATCGGCGCGCTGGCTACCGCCCTGAACGCCCGCGCCCTGTTCCCCTCGGACGGGCCACCCTACCCGCCGTTCCTGGACTGGGCACGCGCCAGCGGGCGCTGCCATCTGTCCCCGGTCGGCCTGCTGGTGCATGACACGGCTGGGCTGTGGTTAAGCTTTCGCGGCGCGCTGCGCCTGCCCAAACGCTTGCCAATCCCTGCCGCCCCACCGTCGCCATGCGCGACCTGCGCACAACCATGCCGCACAGCCTGCCCGGTCGGAGCATTGGGCGCGCAGGAATACGACGTGGCCGCCTGTCACGCGTGGCTTGACACCCCCCAGGGCGCGCCCTGCATGACCACGGGCTGCGCGGTTAGGCGCGCTTGCCCCGTCGGCGCCACCTATGGCAGGCTGGCCGCGCAATCCGCGTTTCACATGAAAGCCTTCCACCAATGACCCTGCGCCTGATCCTGACCCGCCATGCGAAATCCTCTTGGGGGCAGCCAGGTTTGGGCGATCATGAAAGGCCCCTCAACGCGCGGGGGCGCAATGCTGCGGCGGCTATTGGTGGCTGGTTGACGACGCAGGGCTACCTGCCCGGACAGGCGTTGGTTTCCAGCGCCACGCGCACCCAGGAAACCTGGGAACGCATTGCCGCCCGAATGCCCTCTGCGCCCAGCGCCGATATTCTGCCCCGCCTGTACCTGGCCGAACCCGAGGACATGCTGGCCGCCCTGCAAAAGGCTCAGGCTCCGGTGGTGATCCTGATTGCCCACAACCCGGGCAGCGCCTGGCTGGCCCAGGGCCTGGCGAACACTCCACCCGCACATCCCGACTTTGCCCGATACCCTACTGCGGCAACGGCGATACTGGATTTTGACGCGGAAAGCTGGAGCGATGTCACCTGGGGCACCGGACAGGTCGTTGATTTCACAGTTCCCCGCGACCTGACATGAAAAAGGGCGCCCGCAAAGACGCCCCTTTCTATCTTGCTGCCGAAGCGCTCAAAGGATCTGGCTGAGGAACAGCTTGGTCCGGTCGCTTTGCGGATTGTCAAAGAACGCGTTGGGCTCGTTTTGCTCAACGATCTGGCCCGCATCCATGAATATCACCCGGTTGGCGACTTCCTTGGCAAAGCCCATCTCGTGGGTCACAACCAGCATGGTCATGCCTTCTTCGGCCAGCTCGATCATGGTGTCGAGCACCTCCTTGATCATCTCGGGATCGAGCGCCGAGGTCGGCTCGTCGAACAGCATGATCCGGGGACGCATGCACAGGCTGCGCGCGATCGCCACCCGCTGCTGCTGACCACCGGAAAGCTGGCCCGGATATTTGTCCGCCTGCTCTGGAATCTTCACTTTTTCCAAAAAATGCATGGCGGTTTGCTCGGCCTCCTTTCTGGGCGTCTTGCGCACCCAGATCGGCGCCAACGTGCAGTTCTCCAGGATGGTCAAATGGGGAAAGAGATTGAAATGCTGAAAGCACATGCCGACCTCGGAGCGAATCTTGTCGATGTTCTTGAGGTCGGAGGAGAGCACCGTGCCGTCGACCACGATGGTGCCCTGCTGATGTTCTTCGAGCGCATTGATGCAGCGGATCAGG
>CAYSBG010000048.1:0-9537 GCA_964429125.1 uncultured Aliiroseovarius sp. | reverse complement strand
TGGGGCACACAGACAATGATCTTGGGCTTGGACAGCATGGTGCGTTTATGCACCTTGCGGATGAAATGCTTGATCATTTCCTCGGCAGTATCGAAATCGGCAATCACGCCCTCGCGCATGGGCCGGATTGCCTCGATCGAGCCGGGAGTGCGCCCCAGCATCAGCTTGGCGTCCTCGCCCACCGCCAGCACCTTTTTCACCCCGTCCTTGACGTGGTAGGCAACCACCGATGGCTCGTTCAGAATGACCCCACGGCCTTTCACATAGACCAGCGTATTCGCGGTCCCCAGATCAATGGCCATATCCGAAGAAAACAGCCCGGTAAAATTCAGCATATGCCTGTATCCCGTTTTCAATAGGTCCAAATATACCAAAGGGGTCCGCGACTCCCTTGCACCCGGACCTATCTCTTATAATGGCGAGCGGAGCGAAGAAAAAGGGGGGGTATCCAGAAACGGTGGCGTCTTTTCGCCGTTATGCAAGACCGGACAACGATCATAGGGGGATTATTATTCGATTCCTGCTTTTTTGCGTCATTTCTAACAGGGAAAAGATGTTCAAAAGTTCGAAAAGGTAAAACAACCGATACTTGGACCCAGGTGGAAAAAAACCTGCTCGACCGTCCCGGAAATACGCTTTCCGGGCGATAAACCCGGCTCTCGCACAAAACCCACCGGCTTGGAAACGAGTCGGGACAGGTACCCCTGCCCCGCCAAGTATCAGGGTTTGCTTTTCTCGCGCCGCACCAACAGATTGTTGAGCGCATTCACATAGGCCTTGGCGCTGGCCACCACCGTATCGGTGTCAGCCGACTGCCCGGTGACGATCTTGCCGTTCTCTTCCATGCGCACGCTGACCGTCGCCTGCGCATCGGTGCCTTCTGTCACCGCATGCACCTGATATAGCTGCAGGCGCGCGGTATGGGGAAACAGCGATTTGATCGCGGCAAATGTTGCATCGACCGGGCCATCGCCGGTCGCTGTTACCTGCTGGTCAACCCCATCAATGGTCAGGGTCAGATCGGCGCTTTGCGGTGCCTCGGTGCCACAGATCACGCGCAGGAATTTCACCTGGATCCGGTCATTGGCGGCATCGGTTCCATCGCTCATCAACGCGATCAGATCCTCGTCAAATATCTCCTTTTTGCGGTCTGCCAATTCCTTGAAGCGCACGAACACATCCTTGAGCATGTTGTCCGACATCTCAAAGCCCAGATCCTCCAGCTTCTTGCGCAGGGCGGCGCGGCCGGAATGTTTGCCCATCACCAGGTTGGTCTCGGTCAGGCCGATATCCTCGGGGCGCATGATCTCGAAGTTTTCGCGGTTCTTGAGCATCCCGTCCTGGTGGATGCCGCTTTCATGGGCAAAGGCGTTCTTGCCGACGATCGCCTTGTTGAACTGCACCGGAAAGCCCGAAACCTGCGCCACCCGGCGGCTGATCTGGATGATGCGGGTGCTATCAACGCCCGTGTCGAACGGCAGCGCATCAGAGCGCACCTTGAGCGCCATCACCACCTCTTCCAGCGCGGTGTTGCCGGCGCGTTCACCCAGCCCGTTGATGGTGCATTCGATCTGGCGGGCGCCGGCCTCGACCGCGGCCAGGGCGTTGGCGGTGGCCATGCCCAGGTCGTTGTGGCAATGGGTGGCAAAGGTGATCTCGTCGGCGCCGGGCACGCGTTCAAGCAGCATCTCGATGATCCGCGCGCTTTCGCGCGGCACCGCATAGCCCACCGTGTCGGGGATGTTGATGGTGGTGGCGCCGGCCTTGATGGCAATCTCCACTACGCGGCACAAGTAATCGGCCTCGGTCCGGGTCGCGTCCATCGGCGACCATTGCACATCCGGCGACAAGTTGCGCGCCAGGGTCACGGTGTCGTGGATCACATCGGCCATTTCGTCCATCGACAGGTTGGGAATGTCGCGGTGCAGCGGCGAGGTGCCGATAAAAGTGTGAATGCGCGGGCGGGCGGCATGTTTCACCGCCTCCCATGCGCGTTCGATATCGCCGGGCTTGGCGCGCGCCAGACCGGTGATCACCGACCCTTTCGAGCGTTTGGCGATCTCGCTGACCGCGGCAAAGTCGCCCTCCGAGGCGATGGGAAAGCCCGCCTCGATGATGTCCACGCCCATGTCGTCGAGCATCTCGGCGATTTCCAGCTTTTCGTTGTGGGTCATGGTGGCGCCGGGGCTTTGCTCGCCGTCGCGCAAGGTGGTGTCAAAGATCAATACGTGATCGGATGTGTTGGTCATGTCAGGGTCTTTCGTCTGCTTAGCTGAATTTTTGTGATGTCCCGGCGCGATTTACCCTCTGAGCGGTCGCGCCGAAAGGCACGCTCAGAGGCAGCTAAGAAGGATAAGCGCAAGCGGGGCCGCAAGAGCAGCCGGGCCGGGAGTGATATGCGCGTATTCAGTCATGCACGTGACTATAGGCATGTGTACGGCGAGATAAAGTCTTTTTCCGCCATCTTGACAGAAATTTTGTAAGTGACTACTTACTCATTCGAAAGGAAGCACTCAATGAACACATCTTCAAAAGCAGGCTGGATAGTCGCCGGAATTTTGGCAATCGCCTTGGGCGGCATGTCGTATGTATTTCTGATCAAGGGCCAAACCGCACCATACGCGGACGGTCGCGTGTCAGTCTTGCTCACCTCTGCCGAACGCAATGCCGAACTGGCCTCGATGCGCGGTATTTTGGAAAGCGTGCAGGGCATTATCGAAAATGCCGCGGCGGGCGACTACAAGACAGCAAGCGAACTGGCCTCGGCGCAGGGCATGAGCGCCTTCAATCAAGAAGACCCGGCGGTCGTCGGCAAGCTGCCGGCAGGGTTCAAATCTCTGGGGATAGGACAGCGCACCGCATTTGACGATCTTGCCAGTTTCCTCGAAACCACCGATAATGCGCAGGATGTCATGGACGAAATATCTACCATGATGTTGAATTGTGTCGCATGTCATCAAGCCTACAGGCTTGGTATCGAAGGCGAGCAGAACCCGATACAGGAGTAAGCCCTTGTCGATCCAGACACCGCCCAAACGCAGCCGCAAAAGCGCGGCCGACCGAAAAGCCGAAATCGTGCAGACCGCGATCCGGCTGGCGGGCGAGTTGGGACCGGACCGGGTGACGACCCAGCGCATTGCCGATGCGGTGGGTCTGACCCAGCCGGCGGTGTTTCGCCATTTCCCGGCTAAAACCGACATTTGGTTGGCGGTGGGCGAATGGATTGCCCCCAGCGACGGCCGAGGAGAACCTGTCAGCAAGGCGAACAGCCCGGCAGATCAGATTCGCGACATCGTCGCCGCCTATTTTGAGGGCATCTCGCGCAATCCTGCGGTTCCGGCAATTTTGTTTTCGCGCGAGCTGCATGTAGAAAATGAAAAGCTTCGCCAGCATTTCGAGGGCGTTATGGTCCGCCGGCGGGCCCGTTTTACCGCGCTGGCACAATCCGCCCAAGACGCTGGAGAACTAGCCAGGGCGATCCCGGCCGCCGACCTCGCCGCTCTGATCCTCGCGCTGGTTCAGGGGCTGGCGATGCGCTGGTCGCTGGAAAACCACGCCTTTGATCTGAAAAATGAAGGCGTCCGACTTTTAGGACAACTCTTGGCCGCCGCCTGAGAAAGGTCAAAGCCCACAATCTCAGGGCACAAAGTGCGGCGTTTCGTTCATATTCAATATTTCGCAAGCGAATCGCTTTGTTTTTCGGAACGAATCGATAATATGCGAGAACCCGCGCACAGGTAAGCATGGCAAAAACCACTCACGCATTTGCTTGAGCCATTGCGCGGCAAAAAAGACATTGGGGGCAAGGACCCCTTAAGCATTACGCAGAGGAGGAATACCAATGGCACATGTTGTCGTCCTGGGCGCAGGCCTGGGAGGGGCCATTCAGGCCTATGAGTTGAAAGAGACGCTGTCGCGTAGCGACACGATCACCGTCATCTCGAACAAATCTTACTTCCAATTCACCCCATCCAACCCGTGGGCTGGCGTTGGCTGGCGCAAGAAAAAAGACATCATCGTCGAACTTGCCCCGGTAATGAAGCGGCGCGGCATTGAATTCATCTGTGACGGGGCCAAAAAGCTGCTGGCGGATGAAAACAAGATCGAGCTCGATAGCGGCAAGGTGGTTGAATACGACTACCTGGTCATTGCCACCGGCCCGGACTTGGCCTTTGACGAAATCGAGGGCTTTGGCCCGGACGCCTATACGCACAGCGTTTGTCATGTGGAACATGCCGAGATTTCCGGCAACCAATGGGAAGATTTCTGCGCCAACCCCGGCCCGATCGTTATTGGCGCGGTGCATGGGGCCAGTTGCTTTGGTCCAGCATACGAATATCTGTTCACCATTGAAACCGACCTGCGCCGGCGCAAGATCCGCGACAAGGTGCAGATGACCTTTGTCACGTCTGAGCCCTATATCGGCCACCTTGGCCTTGGTGGGGTTGGTGACACCAAGGGCATGCTGGAAAGCGCCATGCGGGATCGTGACATCAAGTGGCACACCAATTGCAAGGTCGACAAGTTCGAAGAAGGTAAATTGTTTGCAACCGAGGTGAACGAGGACGGTTCGGAAAAAGCCAAGCACGAGATCGAGTTCGGCTATTCGATGATGCTGCCGGCCTTCCGCGGCATTCCGGCGCTGATGGGTATTGAGGGCCTGGTAAATCCGCGCGGCTTTGTCATCGTCGACGAATATCAACGCAACCCGAAATACCCCAACATCTTTGCCATTGGCGTCTGCATTGCCATTGCCCCGCCGGTGATGACTCCGGTGCCAACCGGTGTGCCGAAAACCGGCTTCATGATCGAATCAATGGTAACGGCAACCGCCCACAACCTGCCGCGCGTCATCGACGGCAAGGAGCCCAACAACCTGCCGACCTGGAACGCGTTCTGCCTGGCAGACTTTGGCGATCGTGGGCTGGCGTTCCTTGCCATGCCGCAAAACCCGCCGCGCAACGTCAACTGGAACTCGTCCGGGCGTTGGGTGCACTGGGCCAAGCTCGGCTTTGAAAAATACTTCATCCGCAAGGTGAAGAAAGGCGTTAGCGAACCTTGGTATGAAAAGACCATCATGAAGATGCTGAAGATCAACAAGCTACGCTGACTCTAACGCGTTGCGAAGTATGGGCCGTCCTGTTTGGGCGGCCCGTTTCTTTTTCGGTGGCGTTTTCTAAAAGCGCGCCTGCGGCGCACAGGAATATTTGCGTTCAGGCCACGCAGGCCTTGGGGCGCTGCCCCAAACCCCGGGACCTTTTCTGCAAAGGGAAGAATTCCGGCCCTTTCATCTTGGCGAAAATACCTCCGCCGGAGGCCTCAGACCAGGCTCATCTGCACCGCAGATGAGCCACGCCCAACCATCCGCGCCCGTCAGGGCAAGAATGGGCGGGAGCGCCCAGGTCAGTTTGATCCGCGGGTCGGTTCGGTCAGCACACCATTTTCCCAGACCCCGGACGCCTCGGCACCATTGGCGTAGCGCACCGCGCCCTGGCCATTGCGTTTGCCTTCCTCGAACAGGCCCTGATAGACGTCGCCGTTGGGATAGGTCGCAACGCCTTCACCATTGAATTGCCCTGCAGACCAGGCACCGGTATATTTGAAGCCGTCCGGCATTATGATGGTGCCTTGCCCCTCTCGCAAGCCATCGTCAAAGCCGCCTTCGTAAACCGTCCCATCCGCAAAAGTGGTTTTGCCCTGCCCTTGGCGTTTACCTTGTTTCCAACCGCCCACATAGGTGTAGCCATCCGGATAGGTCAGCGTTCCCTGGCCATCGTAGAGTGCGTCTTTGAACTCGCCTTCATATGTCGGGCCATCCACGTAGATTGCGGTGCCAAAGCCATCGATAACGCCTTCTTTCCAGTCGCCGTCAAAAGTGTTCCCATTGGGATAGGTGATTTTGCCTTTGCCGTCGGCCAACCCTGCGCGGAACTGGCCTTCATAGACCGAACCATCCGGATATGTCACCTTGCCTTCCCCCTCGATCACGCCAGCGACCCATTCGCCGGTGTAGACATAGCCGTCCGTCCCGGTAAATGTGCCGGTGCCGTGGCGGCGGTCATCGACAAATTCGCCTTCATAGATATCGCCATTGGCATAAGTAACCTTGCCGGTGCCCGAGCGCTGTCCATTCACAAAGGCGCCGGTATAGACGTCGCCATTGGATTGCTTCAACGTGCCGACCCCATGCATTTGGCCGTTGACCCACTGGCCTTCGTACCGCATGCCATCGGGGGTGTTGAGCACGCCCTGGCCATTGCGCTGGTCGCCCTTCATCTCGCCTTCATAGACAGAGCCGTCCGGATAGATCGACTTGCCCGAGCCTTCCTTGACTCCAGCAACCCAATCGCCCTCGTAAACATAACCCGACGGGCTTTCCATGCGGCCCTTGCCGTGGTGCAGCGCATTTTGAAATCCGCCTTCATAGCGCACACCATTCGCGTAGACGACCAGGCCAGATCCGTTGATCTTGCCATCGACCCAATCCCCCTGGAAGGTCGACCCATCGGCAAAGGTGATTTTTCCAAACCCATTTGGCTTGCCCTTCTCGAAAGCGCCTTCATAGACCGAGCCATTGGGGAAACGCGCAACGCCTTCGCCTTTGATTTCACCCATGACGAATTCGCCGGTATATTCATAGCCAGACGGTAATTTATATGTACCCTGACCGTTTTGCAGCCCGTCCTTGAAGGTGCCTTCGTAAATACCGCCATCATCGTATTGCTTGACCTCGACCGCGCCGCTTTCCTGCGCCAGCGACGGGCCAGCAAACGCCACGGAAACTGCCAACAGGCATGTGCTCAATGTGTTATTCTTTTGCGACATATTTGTTTCCCACCATCAACCATCGGTATTTCCCCAAACCTAAGCGAGCGCGGCGTGGGAAACAACGCTTTTAGTGGCTTTTAGCATGCGCCACCTTTTCCCCCGCCGCAAACCTGTTAAACCTGTGACAGTTTTTTGCATTCGGAGCCTTCATGTCTGCCAGCTTTCGCCTGACTCTTGCACAGCTCAACCCAACCACCGGGGCCATAGTCGCGAACTGCGATCAGGCGCGCGCTGCCTGGCATCTGGCCCGCGAGGCAGGCGCCGACATGCTGGCCCTGCCCGAAGCCTTTGTGACCGGCTATCAAACCCAGGACCTGGTAATGCGCCGACAATTTTACCACGACGCCATGGCGGCGATCGAGGCGCTGGCCAAAGACTGCGCCGATGGGCCGGCCATTGGCATTGGTGGGCCATTCCATGACGGCGAGAACCTGTTTAACGCCTATCACATTCTGGCTGGCGGGCGCGTGGTGCATCGTGTTTTGAAACACCACCTGCCCAACGAAACTGTGTTTGACGAAAAGCGCCTGTTTGCCCCCGCGCCCTACCAACCGCCCTATCAGGTTGGCCCGCTGTTGATTGGCACGCCGATTTGCGAGGATGCCTGGCACACCGATGTGGCGGCCCACCTGGCGCAGGCCGGCGCCCAGATTCTGCTGGTGCCCAATGGCTCGCCCTATTACCGCAACAAGATGGACGACCGCTGGGCGATCTTGGGCTCGCGGGCTGCGGAAACCGGCCTGTCATTGATCTATTTGAATATGGTTGGCGGACAGGATGATCAGGTGTTTGACGGCGCCAGCTTCGTCATCAACCCGGATGGCAACCGATCGGTACAGATGGCGCAGTTTGACACCGAAATCCGGCATATCGACCTGGAACGCGGCGCCGAGGGCTGGCGTGCCGTTGCGCAAGATCCCGCCGCCCTGCCCGATGAATGGCAGGCCGATTACCGCGCCATGGTCGAGAGCCTGCGCGACTATTTCGCCAAGACCGGCTTTAAAAAGGCCCTGTTAGGTCTGTCCGGCGGTATTGACAGCGCGCTGGTTGCCACCATCGCCGCCGACGCTCTTGGACCCGAAAATGTACGTTGCGTGATGCTGCCCAGCGAATACACCGCCGACAGTTCGCTTGAGGATGCGCGGGAAATGGCCGAAAATCTGGGCTGTCGGTATGACTTTTTGCCTATTGGCGCCGGGCGCAGCGCAATCACCGAGACCCTGGCTCCGCTATTCACGGACACCAAGGAGGATGTCACCGAGGAAAACATCCAGTCGCGTTTGCGTGGCCTGCTGCTCATGGCGCTTTCCAACAAGTTTGGCGAGATGCTGTTGACCACCGGCAACAAAAGCGAGGTCGCGGTTGGCTATGCAACTATTTATGGCGACATGTCGGGCGGGTATAATCCGCTGAAAGACCTATACAAAGTCCGTGTGTTTGAAACCTGTCGCTGGCGCAATGCCAACCATTTTCCCGAATGGATGGCGGGCCCCGCCGGCGCGGTTATTCCGCCCCGGATCATCGACAAGCCGCCTTCCGCTGAACTGCGCGAAGACCAGAAGGACAGCGATAGCCTACCGCCTTATGAAATCCTCGATGCAATTCTGGAAGGATTGATTGACCGCGAGGTCTCGGTGGCCGATCTGGTCGCCGAAGGCTTTGACCGTGACACCGTGAAGCGCATCGAACATCTGGTTTATATCAGCGAATACAAGCGCTTTCAGTCCGCGCCCGGCACCCGCCTGACCATGCGCAGCTTTTGGCTGGATCGGCGATATCCGATCGCCAATCGCTGGCGCGACCCGACTTAGAATGGGCAATCTGTCCACCATCCCCCGCACCGGTACGCGGTGCGCAGCATTGCGTGATATGCGAGTAGGTGCCGGGTTGGCGGTTATCTTGCCCGGCTATCGGTATACCTGTGACCAGCCACTGTTGCTGGGCACCACCAGCTTGCTGAAATCTCGCGGCTGGCGGGTATTGGAGCTGCAATTTCGTTACAACACGGACGCCGAGTTCAGGGTGGCCAGCACCGAAGACAAAATCGAAACGCTGGAGACGGACGGCGCCGCGATCCTGACCCACGCGCTAAACCTGGCCCCCGATGGCCCGCATTTGTTTGTCGGAAAATCCCTGGGCACAATTTCCATAGGGGGCATGGTCCGCGCCGGCCTGCCGCCACGCGCCGGGCTGGTTTGGCTTACGCCGACCCTTGCCGGGACTCCGCTGATGGCCCGCATGCAGGCCGCCGGGCGGCGCGCCTTTTCGCTGATCGGCACTGAGGATCCAGCCTATACCACAGCCCATAGCCCTGCTTTTCACGCGATCCCCAACCTCACCCATGTCGAGGTCGCCGGAATGGATCACACATGGCACCATCATGAGGGGGACCAGGCCAGCGAAGCCGGCTTGGACACAGCCATACAGGCGCTGTCCGGTTGGCTCGACTGAAACCGCGCAACCGGCATCCGCCATGTTCGCGTTATACCAAAGTCCGGAACCGTTTGGGAATGGCCACGAACCTGTCTTTGACATGTCCAGGTTTTTTCAGTGCATAGATTGGCCCCAACAGGGACATGCGCCTGCGCGCTGCATCAAACGCGGTGTCCATGTCGCGATACTTTGCACGACGCGCGGCCTCAAATAGGTTCTGAGCCTTCTGTATCTCTGCTTTGCTATGTTGTTCCCGTCAGCCGCCTTGGCCGAGAC
>CAYSBG010000047.1:0-9767 GCA_964429125.1 uncultured Aliiroseovarius sp. | reverse complement strand
CTTCTCCATGAACTCGGACATATCAATGCGCACCATGGCGTTGTCATCGTCAAACAGATAGTCGGCCACGGCCTTGGTCAGCTCGGTTTTACCTACGCCGGTCGGACCAAGGAACAAGAAACTGCCCAGCGGCCGGTTCTCGTCGTTCAGCCCGGCGCGCGCCCGGCGCACTGCATTGGACAGCGCCGTGACCGCCGCGTCCTGGCCGATCACCCGCTTACCCAGCTCTGCTTCCATCTTGAGCAACTTGTCACGTTCACCCTCAAGCATTTTCGACGTGGGAATACCGGTCCAGCGCTCAATCACCTGAGCGATATGCTCAGGCTTGACCGCCTCATCAACCATTACGTCATCCTCCGCAGCCTCCGCATCGGCCAGCTTGCGTTCAAGCTCTGGGATCACGCCGTAGGAAAGCTCTCCAGCGCGTTGCAGGTTGCCGTCACGCTTGGCGATCTCCAGGTCGGCGCGTGCCTGATCAAGCTGCTCTTTCATCTCCTGCATGGAGTCGAGTTTTGAACGCTCTGCCTGCCATTTCGCGGTGAAGGACGCGCTTTCCTCTTGCAGCTTGGACAGCTCTTTTTCCAGCTTCTTGAGCCGGTCTTTGGAGGCTTTGTCGGTCTCTTTCTTCAACGCCTCGGCTTCGATCTGCAATTGCAGGATCTGCCGATCAAGCTGGTCCAGCTCTTCGGGTTTACTGTCCACCTCCATGCGCAAACGGCTGGCCGCTTCGTCCATAAGGTCTATGGCCTTGTCGGGCAGGAAACGGTCCGTGATATAGCGGTGGCTGAGCGTGGATGCGGCAACTAGAGCGGAGTCGCTGATCCGCACCCCGTGGTGCATTTCATATTTGTCCTTGATGCCGCGCAGAATGCTGATCGTGTCCTCGACCGTTGGCTCTTCGACCACGATCGGCTGGAACCGACGGGCAAGGGCTGCGTCCTTTTCCACATGCTTGCGGTATTCGTCCAATGTGGTGGCGCCAATCGCGTGCAACTCGCCACGTGCAAGCGCCGGTTTGATCAGGTTGGCCGCATCCATCGCCCCATCGCCCTTGCCGGCACCAACCAGCATGTGCATCTCGTCGATAAACAGGATGATTTCACCGGCTGCGGCAGTGATCTCGTTCAGGATCGCCTTCAAACGCTCCTCAAACTCCCCACGGTATTTCGCACCGGCAACCAGCGCGCCCATGTCGAGTGCGAGCAGTTTTTTGCCCTTGAGCCGTTCCGGCACGTCGCCATTGACGATACGAAGGGCCAAACCCTCGGCAATCGCGGTTTTACCCACGCCGGGTTCGCCGATCAGCACCGGGTTGTTTTTCGTGCGCCGGCTCAACACCTGCATGGCGCGGCGAATTTCCTCGTCCCGACCAATGATCGGGTCAATCTTGCCCTCGGCGGCACGCTCGGTCAGGTCGAGCGTATATTTCTTCAGCGCTTCATAATTATCCTCGGCGCTGGCACTATCGGCGGTCCGCCCCTGACGCACGTCGTTGATCGCGGCGTTCAGGTTTTGAGCATTCACTGCACCCGCATCCAGCGCGTCCTTGGCCTTGGATTTGACCATGGCCAGCGCCGTCAGAAGCCGCTCCACCGGGACAAAGCTGTCTCCGGCCTTTTTGGCCAGCTTCTCGGCCTCGTCCAGCACTTTGCCAGTGCCGCTGTCCATGTAAACCTGGCCTGCATCGCCGGTTACCTTGGCGAGTTTTTCCAATGCCGCATCGATCGCTTCGCGCACCCGCTCGGGCGAGCCACCTGATTTGCGAATCAGATTTGCAGCCATGCCCTCTTCATCGTCCATCAGCGCCTTAAGCAAATGCTCCGGCGCCAATCGCTGGTGGCTTTCACGAATTGCGATGGTTTGTGCTGCCTGCAAAAAGCCGCGCGACCGTTCCGTGAATTTCTCCAAATTCATGTTTTTCTCCTTTTCCAAGCGCCCGTTACAGAGCCGCCCGCTACGCGGCGCAACCCCATGGGCCTCGTCAGAAAGATGGGGATCGCCAGGCCATTTCGCAAGACCCGGAGGCGGGGAATCGCGGCGACTTTTGGGCGCGCGCGGTAACCTGAATTTAAGAAAACTGTGCGACAGAAGGCTGGGGTGTGGTCGCCAAGGCAAAGGAACGGCCCATGAATGTAAACAAGATAGACCTGACGGAGCCTCGGTTTGAGGCGGATACCTCGCTGCACAAGGCCACTGTGACGCTGAATGTAACTGGCGCATCTGGTGTCCCGTTTGAGCTAACGTTTTCCTGCGAAACCGCGCAGCCTCAGTTTTGCCCGTCGACACTTATTTTATACGGGCTCATCAAACACGCGATGAAACAGGCACATTTTCTGCCCGCTTTTCGCAGGGAAGACAGCGCATTGAAGCTGGATCTGAAACAGGTAACTATCGCGGCGGCTTGACCAAACAGGTCTGGGCGGTGAAAAGGGCACGACCATTTGGAGTGCGCACAATGCCCGATGACCGCCTTATCGTAGCCCTTGATGTTCCCGACGCGTTGGCCGGGCTGAAGCTTGCGGAACAACTGGGCGATTCTGTTTCGTTTTACAAAATCGGTCTAGGCATGCTGACCGGCGGTGGGCTGGCTTTGGCGCGCGAGTTGAAAGATGAGGCCGGAAAGCGCATTTTTCTGGACATGAAACTTTTTGATATCGGCAACACGGTAGAGGCTGCGGTTCGCGGGCTGGTCACACAGCAGCTTGATTTTCTGACCGTACATGGCGACCCGCATGTTGTGCGTGCGGCGCAAGAGGGGAAAGGCGGCTCTGGGACGCAAATCCTCGCCGTAACGATCCTGACCTCTCTGGACCGCGCCGACCTGGATGCCGGTCTTATCCGCGCCGGTGACATTGCCGATCTGGTGCTGGAACGCGCTGGCCGGGCATTTGACGCGGGCGCCGACGGGGTCATCGCCTCGCCGCAAGAGGCAGCGGCAATCCGCGCCCTGCCAGAGGCGGCCGGCAAGCTGATTGTAACCCCCGGCGTGCGTCCTATTGGCACGGCGCTGGGCGATCAAAAACGTGTCGCCACCCCGGTCGAGGCGATTGCATCCGGGGCCGATCACATTGTTGTTGGCCGCCCGATCACAGGCGCCCAAAACCCCCGTGGCAGTGCAATCAAGATTACCCAGACGCTTTCTAGTGCTTGTCGCGCATGATTAGAGTCGAGCGTTCGTCCGGAGGGGCGAGGCTGCGTTTGCGCAAGCAAACGCGTTCGCCCCTCCGGACGAATTCGATTCGGTGCGACATGCTTTTAATTAGCCGGCCAATTAAATTTGAACCGCCACCCCACCCAGGCGAGTTCGGTCATGAGCATGATGTTTCGAGACCTTTTCTCGTAGCAAGTCGTGATATGTCGATCACACTTTGCGGATCTGTGCGCGCCAGTATCGTGGTCAATCGGGAAATTTGCAAAGATTCACCCTCTCTCGGTGTCTTGAGCGGTTTGCATTCCGACCCTGACCTCATCACGGACAGAGTGATAGGAAAGCCGTTATTGGATGGACCCGTCTTCTCCATCCGAAACGAGGCAGGAACCGAGACGGCGGAAACTGGCCGCTGTGTTTTCCCATTCATCTTCTGCCTGAAAAGCGTCAAGTTTTGGCCAAGCCTCAATCGCCGCATCTATCATTGCATCAGAGCCCGCTGTATACAGCCCGGCCTGAATCATCATTTCCGACCGATCGTACGTTCCCAATCGCTGACGCGCAGCCGAAATCAGGGTGTTCTCGGCGTCACTCGCCGCCCCCGGCAGAGCCCGCGAAACCGAACGCAGCAGGTCAATCGCCGGGAACCGCCCGCGCTCTGCAATCTTTCGATCAAGCACCACATGTCCATCCAGCACGCCTCGCAGGATATCGGCAATGGGCTCGTCCATATCCGACCCGGCCACCAACACGCTGAATACGGCGGTAATGTCGCCTTGTCGGCCGGCCCCCGGTCCAGCCCGTTCACATAAAGACGTAATCTGATGCGCGGTGGACGGTGGATAACCCCGCAGGCTTCCATCCTCTCCGGATGCCAATGCAATTTCCCGATGCGCTTCGGCAAAACGGGTAACCGAATCGGCCAGGAGCAGAACGTGCTTGCCCTGGTCGCGAAAATGCTCGGCCACCGCCATCATCGTCCAGGCACATCGGCGCCGCACCAATGGTGATTGATCAGAAGTTGCCGCCACCACCACAGCCCGCTTCATCCCTTCTGGTCCCAATACACGTTCAACAAACTCACGCACTTCGCGACCACGCTCGCCTATTAATCCAATGACCACGACATCGGCCTGCACGCCGCGTGCCAGCTTTGCCAAGAGCGTTGACTTGCCAACCCCTGAACCGGCAAACAATCCAATCCGCTGACCACGTACAATAGGCAGCAAGGTGTTGAACACAGCCATTCCGGTTTCCAGCCTTGCTCCTAAAGCCCGACGTTGCGTCGGGTTCCCGGGCATTCCTCGCAATGGCCGATTGGTAGCCCCCCGCAGTATGGGCCGCTGGTCCAGTGCCTTGCCAAACGGGTCAATCACCCGCCCAATCCAACTGTCATCCGGCGCTATCTCCCCGGATCCCAGCAGATTGACCGCCTCACCGATATTCAGACCTTCAACATCCCCGTCCGGAAGCACATTCACTGTGTTTGCCGAAAGGCCGATGACCTCACCCAACCGCCCGGTTTTCCCGGGCTTGCCTATTTCGACCAGATCGCTTTGCCCGGCAAAGGCAGACAAGCCGACTACTTCGACGATCCCTCGCGATATGCTGGCCACCCGGCCCACATTCCGAACCGCCCGTATCGCCGCGACCTCGGCAGTTAATTGTTCAAAACCCAACATTGCTGCGAATCTCCATGTCTTTCGAAACTGTTTTTAAACGAATTAGGGTTAAGCCTTAGTTGAGTTCTTCGAGGGAGAAGCCCCGATGTTTGAAAAAATACAGTTGTTTCGCTTGGCCCAGGGCCTTGCCACGCACGCTGCGGCGCGCCAATCGGCAATCGCCCAGAACGTGGCAAATGCAGATACGCCGGGCTACCGGGCTAAAGATGTGGCCCCGTTTTCCCAAGCCTATCAATCGGGCGGGCGTGAGTCCCTGCGAACCAGTCGCCCCGGACATGTGCTGCGCGGGGGAGAAACAGGCGCACGGTGGCCGGTGCAAGAAGCTTATCGCCCCGGGACCATGTCCCCCAATGGCAACAATGTTTCCCTCGAAACTGAAATGATGATGTCTGCAGCCGCCCAGCAGGAACATGAATTGGCATTGACCGTTTATCGGTCGGCGCTGACCATTCTGCGTACTTCTCTTGGGCGTTGATAGGGGGCTGATATGAATGATTTTCGCTCCGCTCTTAGCGCAGCCGCATCCGGCATGCAGGCCCAGGCCGGGCGCCTGCGGTTTGTTTCCGAAAATATCGCCAATGCCGATACACCCGGTTACCGGCGCAAAGTCGCTCCTTTCGAAAGCCTTGTTGAGGGGGGAAAGGCCACCGGGCAGGTGACGCTCGGCGCGGTAATGCTTGATCAAAGTGACTTGCCGGCAATTTACGACCCCTCTCACCCATTGGCGAACCAATTTGGCTATTACGACGGCTCGAATGTCGATCTGGTAGTTGAAATTGCTGACGCGCGCGAAGCGCAACGCAGCTATGAGGCGAACCTCAAAATGTTCGATCAGACGCGGCAAATGTCGCGCTCTTTGCTCGAACTCCTTCGCAGATAGGAGTATTCAGAATGGATATCAGATCTACCCTTGCCGCTCAACAATACGCGGCAACCCGTCCGGCAACGGCGCCAAAGGCGCAGCCGGACGGTCCTGGCGCGGATTTTAGCAAAGTCGCAAGCGATTTTGCCAATACATTACGGCAGGGCGAAGAAACGGCGGCGGCGGCCATGACCGGTGACGCTGACCCTCATGCATTGGTTCAGGCTCTGGCCCAAACGGAACTGGCGATCGAGACCGCGGTAACAGTGCGAGACAAGGTTGTCGAAGCGTATCAGGAAATCCTCAGGATGCCGGTGTAATATGGAACAGATCGTTTTCTTTGATACACTACGCGAAGGCCTTTGGGATGCGGTGATCCTCTCTGCACCGATTCTAACCGTGGCGCTGGTCGTGGGTCTTGCTGTCGGATTATTTCAAGCCCTCACCTCAATTCAGGAAATGACCCTTACTTTCGTACCAAAACTTGCGGCAATTCTTGGCGTTTTCTGGGTGTCGATGAGCTTCATGACCTCAACTCTGGTAAGCTTTTTCCAAGGCACAATTGTGCCGTTGATCGTCGGTGGGTAGGATGGGCAATTCCAGCTATACAACGCTCACCCGTCAGTCTGGCCTGCTTTCCGAGATGCAGGTTGTGGCCAATAATATTGCCAATATCTCGACCACAGGCTTTCGTCGCGAAGGCGTCGTCTTCTCTGAATTTGTAAAAGCACTCGAAGACGACCCCTCCCTTTCCATGGCTGTTGGAAACGTGCGCGTGACGAACCTTGAGCAAGGCACGCTGGTACAAACCGGCGGAACTTTCGATTTTGCGATCGAGGGTGAAGGATTTTTCATGCTCGAAGGGGCTGACGGCGCGCTTTTATCCCGCGCCGGTTCTTTCCTGCCTTCCGAAACCGGCGAACTTGTCACTTCAGACGGTCATCGGCTACTTGATTCCGGCGGCGCGCCAATTTTCATACCCCCGGATGCAGCCACAGTCAGCCTGGCTGCTGACGGTACATTATCTGCAGATGGCCGGCCCCTGACCGAAATTGGCCTTTACCTGCCCAGCGACCCAAATGACCTCGCTCATCGTGACGGCGTGCGATTCGCAGCACCCGGAGGAACCGAGCCGGTGGTGGAGGGCGCGACGATCCTGCAAGGCTATGTCGAAAGCTCCAACGTGAATCCGATCGCCGAAATTGCCCGCATGATTGAAATTCAGCGTTCGTATGAAATGGGGCAACAGTTTCTCACCCAAGAAGACGAACGTGTGCGCAACGTGATCCGCACCATAGGCCAAGTGTAAAGGAGACCCGACATGCGCGCACTCAGAATCGCCGCGACCGGAATGCTGGCTCAGCAGATGCGAGTCGAAACCATTTCCAACAACCTCGCAAATATGAGCACAACGGGCTACAATGCCCGACGCGCGGAGTTTGCCGATCTGCATTATCAACAAGCCACCCGGGCTGGGACGATTAACGCCGCCGATGGAACAGTCGTTCCAACCGGAGTGCAACTCGGGCTTGGCGTACGCCCCGCGTCGATCACCGTCATGGACGCCCAGGGCTCTCTTCAACAAACAGGCGGCGATCTTGATCTCGCCATCGAAGGCAAAGGGTATCTGGAAATTACCCTTCCCTCGGGCACTTCTGCTTATACGCGCGATGGAAGCCTGAAATTGACCGGTGACGGGCTGATTGTGACCTCAGAAGGGTTGCCGGTCGTGCCGGAAATCACCGTCCCATCCGACGCCCGTTCAATCTCAATCAATGCACAGGGCGAAGTCTATGCCTATTTTGTTAATCAGGTCGAGCCTGAACTGATCGGCTCCTTTTCCCTTGCCGGTTTTACCAACGACAAAGGGCTCGAAGCTATCGGCTCAAACATGTTTATCGAAACCGCGGCCTCGGGCCCGGCCCTGGTATCTGCTCCAGGCGAAGACGGGCTTGGCTCATTGCGACAAGGGTATTTGGAAAGCAGTTCAGTTGACGCAGTGCGCGAAATCACCGAGCTAATTGAGGCACAACGCGGCTACGAGCTGAACTCAAAGGTTATTACCGCCGCCGACCAAATGCTCTCTGCCATGACACAGGTGCGTTGATGCGTGTTTTTTGTATTATTTCGATGTTGGCCGCATTCCTGCCGGCAAGCCCTGCTCAAACACAAACTGTTGTCGCCACGCATACTATTCGATCCCAAAGCGTCCTGACATACGCCGATATAGAAATGATCGAGCAAAGTGTCGCCGGCGCCTATATCACCTTGGACGAAGTCGTGGGAATGGAGGCCCGAGTGGTCTTGTATCCAGGGCGCCCAATTCGCTTAGATGACATTGGTCCACCAGCTTTGGTCGAACGCAACCAGATCGTCACATTGATATACGCCGTCGCTGGTTTGACCATTGCGACCGATGCTCGCGCGCTTGGCCGGGCGGGTGTTGGCGATAGACTCCGGGTCATGAACCTGGCCTCGCGCAGCACGGTGTCTGGTTGGGTACAGGCCGATGGCAGCATCTCCGTCGCCCCCCCCTCTCTTCCGGTTCGATAAAGGAACAATCATGCGCGCATTAACTCTTTTCATATGTTTGGCTTTCCTGGCAAGCGCTTGCACCCGGCTACGGGATGTCGGTCAAGCTCCCGGTTTTACACCGATCGACCAAGGAGTTGAATATGAAGCGATGGCCATCGCCGGCGCGCTACCGATTCAAGGTACTGTTGCGCGTCGGGCAAACCGCGCGTCCCTCTGGAGCCGGGACAGGGGGTCTTTGCTTGGAGATCATCGCGCGCAAAGAGCTGGAGATATTCTAACCGTGGTGATCGAAATCAACGACAAAGCCGAAATCACAAACTCCTCTCAAAGAGGGCGTTCCGGATCGGAAAGCATGGGAATCAAGGCGCTTTTTGGCGCACCCGAGGCAATATCGCAATCCGCAGGCATACCTCTAGATCCGGCAGTTTCGACAAATTCTACATCCGCGTCAAATGGCACTGGCAAGGTTCGCCGGAATGAAAAACTCACTCTGCGCATTGCCGCAACTGTAGTCGGTATTCTGGAGAACGGTGTTCTGAAAATCCAAGGCACTCAGGAAGTCCGTGTCAACAACGAACTCCGCGAACTTTTGGTGACCGGATTTGTTCGACCCGAAGACATTTCACGCCAGAATGAAATTCCCTACGATAAAATCGCATCCGCAAGGATTTCATACGGCGGTCGCGGCCAAATATCCGATGTCCAGCAACCGCGATACGGCCAGCAAATTTTGGATATCGTTTTACCCTTTTAAGGAGTTGTGCAATGGGTAGACTTCTTCCCATTCTGTTGGCGCTGGCAGGTTTGGGCGTGGGTGTGGGCACAGGTTTTGCACTGCGCCCGGCCCCCACCGCACATATCGAAATCACGCAAGAAGCTTGTGAAACTGATTGCCCCGAACCAACGGCTGAACCCGCTGCCGAAGGCGACGTCCTAAGCGAAACTGAAAGTGATTTCGTAAAGATGAATAACCAGTTTGTTGTTCCAGTGGTGACCGATGAAAAAGTCGTCGCCCTTGTGGTAATGTCACTAAGCCTTGAACTAGGTGTCGGCGGTCGGGAGGAATTTTACCAACTCGAACCAAAACTCCGCGACGCGTTTCTACAGGTCTTGTTTGACCATGCCAACTCAGGCGGATTCGATGGGATCTTTACGGAAGGGCGGAAAATGGACAACCTTCGCGCCGCTTTGCGCGAAATGGCACGCAAAGTCATGGGCGACTCACTCAAGGATGTCCTAGTTACTGACATATTGCGGCAAGATACATAGTCTCATGTGTAGTGGTTCCGACTTGATCTAACAGTGTAAACGGCGGTGAAAAACCAGGCCGCAATAGCGGGGCAAACTGTTGCCGCAGGCGGCTTAAAACCGGCCACTTATTCCCTTTTGAACAGCGCCGGGTTTGCCGGAGGCTGATTTGTCTTAGCAACTGTATTTCCCCCGAGTTCAAGTTGCGCATATTTGTCGTGATTTGCACATGGCATTAGCGATTGTAACGAGTTTGCGTGCGACTGCGATAATGACGACCTTGTGAGGCTTT